>JAFPYB010000039.1 GCA_017412405.1 Treponema sp.
GGCAAGCTTTCTAATTCACGCAATCATTTTTCCAGCCCACCTGACAGACACGGCTTTTCTCCTAAGCTATTCGTCGCTGGCGGGAATCATGCTTTTTTCAGCAACAGTAAGAAAATGGCTCAGCCCGCGCATCATTCCGTCTGTGCGTTCATCGCTGGCAGAAAGCACTGCGGCACAATTTTCCACCGCCCCAATATCGGCACACATATTCGGTCGCCTCATGCCCGTAGGTATATGCGCCTCGGTGGTACTGTCACCGCTTGTCACCATTTTTTTGTACGCAGGACTTTTGGGAATCTGCCTGTGCCTCCTTCTGCCTTTTCTTTCAAACACATTTAATGGTATTATGAACGGACTGTACGATTTCATAAAATGGATTGTGTGCTTTTTTGCGCAATTTCCAAGCATAAAAGTAGGTTTAAGATGAATCACCCTGATTACAATTCGCCAACAGCATTGAAAGAATTTTTGGACGCGAACTCAATGGCAATGCAGAAAAAATTCGGGCAGAATTTTCTCGTGAACGAAAAAGCCCGAAAAAAAATCATCGACTTTCTTGATGTAACCGAAAACACCGTTGTCTGGGAAGTGGGGCCGGGGCTTGGCGCAATGACCGACGAGATTCTATCTCGTGGCGCGAAGCTCACCGCATTTGAAATTGACCACGGGTTTGCCCGTCTCCTCCGGGAGTTCTTCAAGCCGTATGCGGAAAAAAATCGGTTCGACATTGTTGAGGGCGATGTCCTGAAAACGTGGAAAAAATACGCCGACGGGCACAAGAAGGCGGACAGGTTTTTCGGGAATCTTCCGTACAATGTAGCCGCCACAATCATAGCCGACACGATAAACGAAGAAATCCGCTTCGAGAAAATGGTAGTCACAATCCAAAAAGAAGTGGCGCAGCGGATGGCGGCTCAGCCTGGGAGCGAGAATTATTCCTCGTTTTCGGTGTTGTGCCAGTGGGCTTACGATGTCAAAACGGTTGTTGACCTTGCGGGCGGAAATTTCTGGCCGGTTCCTAACGTGGCAAGCAGGGCAGTTCTGCTCACAAAAAAACAAGCCTTCCCGAACTGCCAGAATCCCGCGCTTTTCATGCGCATGATACGGCAGCTTTTTTCCTCACGGCGGAAAACGGTGCGAAACAATCTTCTTCATCTTTCAAGCGGCGGCGAGAACTGCGACCTTGTGCTTGAAAGAGCCGGCATAAAACCAGCCGAACGTGCGGAAAACATCGGAATCGAAAAGCTCCTCGCGCTTTCCGACTGCCTGAACGAAATCACAAAACAGGAACAAAACCATGCCTGAGACAAACATAAACGAAAACCTTTCAAAAATCCTTGGACAAATCCGCGAGTGCGAGAAAAACGCAGGACGGAGCATGGGAAGCGTGAGCCTCGTAGCCGTAAGCAAATTCCACCCGGCAGAAATCGTCATAAGCGCGATTGACGCAGGGCAAAAAATCTTCGGCGAAAACCGCGTCCAAGAGGCGGCGGAGAAATTCGACTTTATCAGGGAAAGCGGATTTTCGCCAGAACTGCACATTATCGGCTCGCTACAGCGGAACAAGGTGAAAACAGCCGTGCGCATAGCGCAGTGCATAGAATCGGTTGACAGGCTCGAACTCATTGAGGAAATCGAAAAACAATGCGCAAAAATCGGCAAGACGATTGATGTGCTTTTTGAAATCCATACTGGCGAAGAATCGAAAGCAGGATTCACGTCCGAAGAATCACTCTTGGAAGTTATCTCAAACTGCAACCAGGGCGTGTACCCGCACATAAAACCAAAAGGGTTCATGACCATGGCACCGAACACAACCGACAAAGAGCAGGTCAGGGCCTCATTCAGGACGCTAAGGCTCTTGCGGGAAAAAATGCAGTCGCAGTTCCAGAATCTTGATTTGCGCGAGCTTTCAATGGGCATGAGCGGCGATTTTCCCATTGCGATTGAGGAAGGCGCAACTATTGTCCGCGTGGGAACGGCAATTTTCGGGGAGCGTGACTATTCAAAATGAGATTCACAACTTTTTTGATACTGTTTTTTTTCATTTTCGCACAGATTTCCTTTGCCGAAGATGCCCCCCAGACAAGCACAAACACAACGGCGGGCAGCAGCGAAATCGAGAGCAACCTGCCGCCTTGGACAAGAGACCTGCGGCGAACAGAAATCATAACGCTCGGCTCGCTTCCTTTCGTCACAATCTGGACGACAATCGCCTATTCACTTGCCGTGTACGGACAAATGACAAATCCACTCGACAAAAGCTCGTCGAACTTTACGGAAGGAGACCAGTGGCGCATTATCGGGATTTCCCTCGGCGCGTGCACGGTTCTGGGAATCACGGATCTAGCCATCTCGCTCATGAACAGACATTCGCGGGAAATGCGAGAGCGGAACGCGTATCGGGAGATAAAGGTCATCCCGCTCATTCCAGAAGTTGACAAAGACTACAATTATCTTGAAATAGAAGGAGTCGAAAGTGCCGTCTTTTAGCGCATCCGTTCCAGACGACTACAGCGGGACAATCCGCCTTGACAAATACATAGCCTCAATTCCCAACGGAATGAACCGCTCAAAGCTCAAGGCGGGCTTCACGGAAATTCTCCTGAACGGAAAAAACGCGAAACTTTCGGCAAAAGTGCAGGCGGGGGACACCATCGAAA
Organism: Treponema sp.; assembly: GCA_017412405.1. GTDB lineage: Bacteria > Spirochaetota > Spirochaetia > Treponematales > Treponemataceae > Treponema_D. The sequence continues at coordinate 2,664 of JAFPYB010000039.1, forward strand.
TCCAGTGGGAAGAAAACATCCCCACAGACATACTGCCGGAGGACATTCCCCTCGACATCATATACGAAGACAAAAACGTCACCGTCGTGAACAAAAAAGCAGGCATGGTCACACACCCTGCAAACGGAAACTGGACTGGAACACTGGTGAACGCGCTCTTATACCATTGGGGGCGCGAGGCAGTCCACGCCAGTGCAGAAGGCCCTGTGTCCGAGATTTTGGCGCGGAGGCGGCCCGGAATCGTACATCGTCTGGACAAGGACACCTCCGGCATCATAATCACGGCGAAAAACCGCGATGCCGAGGAATGGCTACACAACCAGTTCACAGCCCGTTCCTCCATCACAAAAGAATACATCGCAATATGCACGGGGCTTCCAAAAGAACGTGCGGGAAAAATCGAAACACAGATTGTGCGAGATCCTAAAGACCGAAAGAAGTTCAAGGCTGTCACCGGCACATCCGAGGGAAAATACGCATGCACGATTTACCGTGTCATCGCGACATATGGAACGTATTCGCTCGTGCGCCTGAGAATCAAGACGGGTCGGACGCACCAGATTCGAGTCCACATGAAGCATATTGGCTGCCCGATTTTGGGTGACGTGCTGTACGGAAAGAAAGTGAGCGAAACCATATTCAAGAACCATTCCGTCCAGCTCATGCTACACGCGTTCTTCCTGCGGATTGTGCTTCCCAACGAACAAGAACCGACCGTGTTCAAAACAAGAACGCCGCTCAGATTCAAAAAGGCAGTGCGATTTTTGCGCGAAGCGGGACTTTCCCACATCGATTTTGTGGAGGGACGCTAAGGACTATGACAAAATCCGAAGAAAAAATACGAATCATCCATGCTCCAAGCGACCAAGAGCCATTTGTCGTTCTGGAAAAAGCCCGCGGGCTTCCGACGGCACCGCTTTCTCCTGGCGATGAATCCGCGCTTTGCGAGGCAGAAAAAATATTTCCGCAAATACGGCTCGTGGCGGGAAAAAAAGAAATAGAGCACGGGCTTGTACACAGGATTGACACAGAAACTGCGGGACTTGTCCTCATCGCAGCAACCCAGGAATTCTTCGATTTTGTGAGCGCGGCGCAAAAAGACGGGAAGTTCAAAAAATGGTACCGTGCCCATGTGGATTTAGTCCCGGACATCGGCAAACGGCTGTCGGGATTTCCGACTTTTGCGCCACTTGAAAAGTCGCAGTCCATATGCGTCAAAAGCCGGTTCAGGTATTTCGGGAGCAAAAATCAAGAAGTTCGCCCAGTCACGGAATCGTCGGGCAAAGCTGCGCTGAAAAAATGCGAAAGCAAAGTCTACGAGACAAAAATCGATTTTGATGCAGACCAAAAAAAAGCTGTCTGCCAGATTGCAAGCGGCTTCCGCCATCAAGTGCGCTCGCATCTTGCGATGTGCGGGATTCCAGTGCGGGGCGACAGGCTCTACAACCCGAACTTCAGGGAAGGCGAGCGGCTTTGCTTTGAGGCATTCAGGTTGGAGTTCCCGCGCATGGGAGGCGGGCAATTCGTTTTTGAGATTGAAGGGAGCGGGATTGCCGAATAAGACGCAGCCCAATCCTATGACAACATTTTTGTGGAGAACATCATGGAAGAAGCAATCACGATTGAAAATCAGCCTGTGGAGAACATCATCCAGGAAAAGGCAGAGCGAATCAGGGACGTAATACGCTACATAAGCAAGTTCAAGAATGCGGCCGTTGTCATACACTTGGACGACCGCATAATCGACTCGCCGTTATTCTCATCGCACATACGCGACATTTCGCTTCTGCACGAGGCGGGGCTTCGCGTCATCATAGTTCCAGGTGCAAAGGAGCGAATCAACACAAACTTGACCGAGGCGAACATACCGTGGAAAATCAAGAACGGCTCGCGAATCACGACAGAGGAGGCAATGCCCATAATCAAGGACGCGGCGTTCGATGTATCCAACATAGTGATGACGAGCCTTGCCGGGCAGCATTTGACGGCCGTAATCGGGAACTGGGTTCGCGCGCGGGGGAGGGGCGTTCTTGAGGGCATAGACTACGCCACGGCAGGGGAAATTGACAAAATCGACGTTTCAACCCTGGAAACCGTTCTTGACAGCGGCTTCATCCCCATTTTTCCCTGCATCGGCTGGAGCTTGAACGGAAAACCATACAACATCTCGTCGAACCAGCTTGCAGCCCAGATTGCCATACGCCTCAAGGCTGACAAACTTTTCTACATTCTGCCCAACGCAGAGTTGTCCGAAAAATATTTCTCGATTCCCGAGAATTCCGGACTGTCGCCCGAAGGCTGCATCCCAGCAATGAACATAGAGGAGCTTGACACGTTCCTCTTGGAAAACAAAAAAGCCGACAAAATGAAGCTGAAAAAAGAAAACGTCGGGAAGGATTTCTTCGAGAACATCATTTCCATAGTGAGCCTTGCGCGGAACGCGGTCAATTCTGGCGTTACGCGCGTGCACATCTTGAACGGCTCGATTGAGGGAACGCTTCCGTGCGAGATTTTCAGCGACCTTGGTTCAGGCACGATGATTTACGCCTCAAACTACGGAAAATTCCGAGCCATGCGTCGGGAGGATATTGCGGCGGTGCTTTCGCTAATACGTCCATTCGTCAAGAAAAAAATCCTGCTTCCAAGAACACAAAAACAATTCGAGCAGACATACAACGATTACATCGTCTACGAGCTTGACGGCGCAGTTCGTGCCTGCGCCGCGCTCCACATCTACGACAGGACGCAGGCGGAAATTGCGTGCGTCACAGTCGATGAAACGTGCAGCCACATCGGAATCGGCCCTAAAATGATTGAATATCTGCTTGAAAAGGCAAAGGCCATCCATTTGGACAATGTGTTCATTCTCACGACACAAACCGCCGATTGGTTCGAGAAGTTCGGCTTCAAGCCCGATTCCGTGGAGACGCTACCGCCGGAGCGGAAGGCAAAGTGGAATCCGAAGCGCGGCTCAAAGCTTTTCAGGCTGAAACTGGCGTACCGACAATGATGGATTTTTGTCCTGTCACACGGCACAACTGGGGGTCACTACAGAAAAATCAAAGAATTTATTTCTGATTTTTGAATTCATATGGTATAATTGTAGATTATGATTGCTGGGCACATAAAAGAACTTATGACGAACAAGAATTCGTCTGTCATCAGAAAAATGTTTGAAGAAGGCATTGCGCTCAAAAAACAATACGGCGAAGACAATGTTTTCGATTTTTCGCTTGGGAATCCAGACCTTGATCCACCCGAAAAAGTCGTCAAGGCGATTCAGGAGGAAGCGCAGGATGTTTCCCACGGTTGCCACGGATATATGCCGAACGCAGGCTATCCTTTTGTCCGCGATGCAATTGCAAAAAAAATCGAAAAAGAGCAGGGGGTTTCAATTCATGGCTCCCACATCGTCATGACGGTTGGGGCGGCAAGCGCGCTAAACTGCGTCTTCAAGGCCATTCTCAACCCAGGGGATGAAATTCTCGTTCCCGCGCCATTTTTCGCCGAATATCGGCACTATGCGCGGAACCACGGCGGGGTCCTCATCGAAGTCCCCACAAATGACGATTTTTCCCTCAATGTGGACGCAATAAAATCAAAGCTGTCCAAAAAAACAGCCGCAATCTTGATAAACACCCCGAACAATCCCACGGGAAAAGTCTATTCCGCCAACGACATCAAGAATCTTGCCGCCGTCCTGCAAGCGCATGGGGCTTCTTCGGGCAGAATGCCGTATCTGGTGTGCGATGAACCGTACCGTGCCATAACATACGACGGTGTGGAGGTTCCGCCCGCGTTCCAGTTCTACGACTCGACGGTGGTAGTCTCTTCGTTCGCAAAGGACTTGAGCCTTCCAGGCGAGCGAATAGGGTACATCACGGTGAACCCGAAGGCTGAGGATGCGGAAAATCTCGTGGCAGGTGCCATATTTGCGCTAAGAACCCTCGGCTGCGTGAATGCGCC
>JAFPYB010000040.1 GCA_017412405.1 Treponema sp.
CAATACGATTGACAGTTTGAGTGCCTCTTCGCTGGGAAGTCTTTCTGCGCAAGCGACGGAAGGCGATGTTCTGTTCAATGAGAGTGTCGGAGGAACTGTTGCGCTCACAAAACTTTCTGTGAACTCAAAAAATGCTACCGTAAAAGAAAACAAATCTGTGACCGTTTCCAACACAATCGATGTTACGACGGGCGAAAAGTTCACTTTGGAAAAAAACAATGCTGTTACCGCACCGAACGGAATGACCGTGACGAACACGGGGCTTTTCTTTGTGGGAAGCGGCTCAAAAATCACAGCGGAATCATTCGTCCAGAACGGAGCCGGGCTTAACCAGATTGCCTGCGCGCTTTCCTGCACACAAAGCGCGAGTTTTGCCACTGACACATACATTTACGATGCCTCATCGTTCAGCGTGCAGAACGCTGGCGGAACGAAGGAAACGGTTTCCTTCGCCTCGAACCTTTTCATAAGCGCGGCGGGAAAAGCCGTATCCTTCTTTTCGCCTGTGAGTGTGGCGAAAAACTACTGCCTTTTCAACGGAAATGTGACCCAGAGCGAGAACCTGACCGTGACGAAGGACATTGTGCTTTTGAGCGGAACGGCTTCCACAATGTACGATGACAACAAATATGCTGACCGCGACAGCGACGTTCCTCTTTTGTTCCCTTACGCGCATACGAGCCGCGACGGAACGACCCATGTGAAGCCGTCACTTCTTGATGATTTCCCGCTTCCAGACTCTTACGACGGATATTCTGGCGGCTTTCCGGCTGTTATGCCAGACGGAACTACATCCATCTCCCACACATCGTACAGCTCAACGTTCTCGGGCTTTTCGGGAAAGACTGTTTCCGCGCTGCAGAACTTTTATGTGAACGGAGTGAATCTTGCCCCTGGCGGAAGCTGGAATCTTGTTCTCAAGAACAACGACAACCAGAAGAATGCGTTCGCCGAGTGCTACAACTGCACGGTTGCAAGCTGCTCCTCTAACTATGCTGTGGCTGCGGCGGAAAACTGCACGGACGGAGGCGGGAACACGAACGTGTTCTTCTCCCGCCCCATGCTGAACCCAGCTGCGGATGCAATCTACACTGTGTACGACGACGCAATCCGCGTGGAATTCGTGGATTCTCTTTCCGGCTCTGCAATCAAAATCGAGAATTCCAACAACGAAATCTCGAAGGCCCTTTCTTCCACCGCGCTTACATGGAACGGCGGCGCGCTGTATTTCTCAGGCTCATTCACGAACGCGGACTGCACTGTTTCCACGGACGGCAGGGGCGACTTGAACTATTTCTACATAAAGACCGATTCAAGCGGGGCGAGCGCCACATGGAACACGGATGCGACCGGCACAAGCGTGGGCGATGGGGACGGGCTTAGCACCGACAGGCATGGAATCCACAAGGACACGCTTCCCACAATAGAAATAATCAAGGCGCGCACAAGCGAATTCCTTTACGAGACGCTCAGGGACGAGCACAAGAACAGAATTGCCGAGACCACGGGAACGAACCGCTTCACCGATGTTACCGACCATTGCCAGCCTGTCATCGTGGCGTGCTTCATTGGCCAGGAGATGCATTCTCAGTTCGATGCGGCGGTGGGAAAAAGTTCCCAGAAGGAATACGACGCTCACAACTTTGTCGAATTCTGCTACTCGGAAAAAGTTGACATCGGAAATCTTGGCTCGGACGACGAGTCCGTGAACGTGCAGGCCACAAGCTCCCTGGGCGCAATCTCAAATTCCACGTCGCAGATTTCGGTGTCGGGCTTTGCCGCGCTGGACGGCGCGATTTCATCATTCAACAAGAACGGCTCGTCCTCTCCCCATGCGCTCTACCGCACGTTCAGCGACAGCTCCCAGGATGCGCTTTCGGACACGGTGCAGAACCATCCCTACCGAATCAGGATTTCCATTGCGGGCTACGTTGACGGCACATATTCTGTTAGTACCGGCACGTTCCACAATTTTGTGGGCTGCATTGACCGCCTTTCTTCTCCATCCCGCATTACGAGCTGGTACGAGAACACACTGGTGAAGGATTTGAGCGACACTCGCAACACGGCGGGCGCAAGCTCGTCCGGCCATCCGCTTTCGGTGACGGTGAACGCGCTTCCAGACGAGTCGATTTTTGCCCTCAGCGATTTGCATGGTTCCTGGGACACAAGCCCGCCGATTTACGCGCCGTACTTTCTCACCTACGGGGACTGGTCAAGCAGCCACGAGAATTATGAGGTCATCGGCAGCGTGAACACGCCGTCGAACTTTCTCCACAACATCGAATTCCATATGTTCGACAACACGCCCACCTATTCCGAGTCGCGGCACTGGGCTGTCAAGCAGGGGTGGATTTCCTCGGACTCCGACACGGGAACAGTTCCCGACAACGTGGGCGGTTCCCGTCCCTTCGACGAGCCTGTAACGACGGGCGGCATCAGGCGGTCGAGCCTTGCCGAAGCCGCGTTGGGCTTTTCGTACAGGGTGGAGGGCGAGTCCAGCTGGAGCACATTTGCCACAAGCGAAGTGTCCCAGAGCGTAAAGAGCGTTCTCTTCGTGAACACTGACCAGTCCACGGCGGACGACGGGCTGTATTTTAAGATTTCTCTGAACGCGGCGGACAACAGGCTTCCCACGAGCACAATCTTCAAAATCAAGTATGACACCTCGAAGGGCTATGTCACCGACCTTGCTGGAAACCGCATGATTGATACGAGCGAAATTCAGACGATTGATGTGACTCCTCCTGCATTCCTCATGTCTATCGCACCCATCGGCGAAAAATTCTCCTATGTGATTTTCACCAAGGCACTGGCGGGGCTTGATTCCAGCGGGCGGCGTGTGGAGCTTTCAAGCCTTTCTTCCAGCGAGCGCAGCACACATTTTGCGAATCTCAAGGAGGCCTTCTCCGTAACAGATTTTGACGGCTTTGCGAAAGACTTGTCAATCGACAAAATTGAATTTGTCTCCCAGAACAAGAAGCAGAACTACACGATTTTGAAATATTATTTCAACAGGAGCATAACGCTTTCCGATGTGGAAAGCACGATGCTAGTCGATGAGGGCGTTTCTTCCGACCAGGCGAAGAACATATTCGGTATTTTCCAGGACAACACATATGTTTTTGACGCGCTGGGAAATTATCTTGAGGTTGACAAGAAGCACTGCCTGAGCGAATTTGCCGTGAACGCGCTGAACGTGCTCTACGCGTATGCCACGAAGGACGGGGACGACGACGGCGTGGACGACGAGGAGTGGAGCGAGGAGGGAATCTACGGAACGATTGCCCCGGAAGCGAGCAACTACGCGCTCCACGACTTTACAGGGACGATGGGGAACTACAACAAGCTGCGCACGGAGCGGAACATCACGGTGCAGTCCCAGTTCGTGAACGGAAAGACGACTTCAGGCGCGTTCACCAGACCTGAGAACGAGGAAAAAGCGGAGCTTGTGCCAATCAAAAAGTCCGCGCTTACGGAAGACATGGTGAGCGACAAGATAAACTATCAGTTCGGCTCTTCATGGCGGCTTTGGCTTCCGTATACGCTGGACTCGTTCGCCACGAAGGCGGCAAGTCCCGAGTCCGGCACGGACGGCGTGGCGGCTGGCGACACTGCCGGAATCCTCCAGAATTTCAAGCTCGACAACACCTCCGGGAACAAATATTCTTGGAAGGCTGGCGATGAAGTCCAGTTCGTGTTCAGAATCAAGGATGCGGACGGAAACGACTTTGCGATTGACAACGACGGCGACGACACTACGGAGCCAATTCCGCTCTACGCGGTGTGGATGCCGAACACCGCCGTGACCACGGTTCCGTTCCTCGACTTGTGGTCGTTCGCGCTCAAGGACTTGAAGCTCCAGCGCGGCGGCGTGACGATTCTCAACAATGTCATCAACGTGAACATCCGCGAACAGACCGTGGTTCAAGTTGACATGAAGGAGGACGGAAATTTGAGCGTGTGCGTGACGACACTGGACGGAAACGTGGTCAAATGGCTGTCCAAGGGGCGCGTCTCCGAGGGAATCCACAACTTCAAGTGGGACGGCACGAACAAATCCGGGAATCCTGTTGCCCGCGGACTGTATTTTGTCCGCGTTGTGGGACCTGAGATTGATGAGACGAGAAAAGTCATGTGCGTGAAGGATTAGGGCGGCGGAAAACAGTCTTTCGCAGACGTTGAGACGCAATCGGCTGTTTACCCGATTTCCCTAAAAATCAAAATGATGTATAATATACTTGCAGGGAAACTGGCGGCAAGCCGCGCGGTTTTCAGAGCAGGTTGAAAACTAATTGCATTGCGATTTTGTAGTGAATTTCTGCTATCAAAAAGCGTATCGGAGAATAACATGGAAGAAAATTTGGCAGTCATATCGAATTTCAATGATCGTTGGGACAAGGACTTGAAACTTACGCTGTCACGGGATCAAGATATGAGCAACGTGCTGCATGTGTTCTTAAAAGGGAGAATCGACACGTACAACGCCGAGTTTTTTCAGGATCGGCTGAACAAACTTTTTGATTACGGATTTTTCAAAATCGTGTTCCGCTGTGGTGCGCTTGAATATGTGTCCTCATCGGGGCTTGGTGCGTTCGTTGTCGAGCACCAGAAATTTCTCCAAAAGGGCGGTATGTTCGTTTTCACGGATTTGCAGCCGAAAGTTCTGGAGATTTTCCAGCTCTTGGGGTTCAACAAGCTGTTCAACATTGCGAAAGACATGAAGGATGCCGCCTATTTTCTCCGTGGCGACGACAAAGTAAAAAAGGAAATATTCCCGCTCTCCATTCGCTGCCCGATTTGCGAAAAACGGCTGTCCGCCACAAAAAGCGGGCGTTTCCGCTGCTCAAACTGCAAGTCGGTCATTGCTGTTTCCGAAACAGGCGAAGTCTCGTTCTGACCCTTTCTGCCGGCGCGGGGAATAATGGCGCAAAAAAGCCCCCCCCCGCTCACAGGGCTGTCCGCGAGGGCAAAGGCTGTTCAGGCAAAAATCGCCCAGCTTTCCCAAAAACTGGACGAACTCAACGCCCAGTGGGAAGAGGCGGCCCTGGCTCTGGAAGAATTTTAGTGCCGTAATTTCTTCTATTAAATAATTCCGATTCATGTTATACTGTCCGCAAGGAGAATTTCGGACTTATGAAAATAAAACGAATCGGTATTATGGGAGTGACATTAACTGGCAGCGTGCTCGCCCTTCTTTTTCTTGTATTCGGAACCCTATGGACAGGAAAAAGTGCCAGCGTTGATACTGAAAAAGCCGTCCGAAATGTCAGTCTCCTTTACCTTGACGAGCTTGCCACCCGCCGTGAGCAGGTCGTTTCGGGAAAACTTGCCGACTATATAAGCGATTTGGATGTGGCAATCGGACTTCTTGAAAAATCCGACCTTTCTTCCGTGTCAAAATTACAGGCATACCAAGCCCGCATGAAGCAGCTTTACGGTCTTGAAAAATTCGCCTTTGTAGATTCAAACGGTCTTATTTATACATCCCGTGGTACACGGAGCGACATTGACCTTTACAACTTTGACTACAAAAATCTTGCCGAGCCTGAAATCTCCCTTAAAAATTCCCACAGCAAAAACCGTACGGTAATTATCGCAAGTCCTGTTGATCACCTTCCCTTTAACGGACAAACTCTGGTGGTTTGCTTTATGGAAATCAACATAAACCGACTTCTGGAAGGATTTTCCCTGCAAATCGGGCAAGGTGGCAGGGTCACGACCTTCTGTAATATCTACACTCAGGAAGGTTTCCCCCTTACAAATGAGGTTCTTGGGGGCAGTGCCACAGAAAGCAACCTCTTTC
>JAFPYB010000008.1 GCA_017412405.1 Treponema sp.
TCGGCTATCTCGGAAAACCAATGACGTTCGTGGCAAAGGCGGAACTTGGAAAAATCCCGCTCCTTTCCGACTGGATGCGGATGCTCCAGTGCACGTTCATCGTGCGGAACAATCCCAGAAAATCAATCCAGGCAATAAAGGACGCGGCCCAAGGCGTGAAAAAAGGCTACTCCCAGGTGATTTTCCCGGAGGGACCACGAAGCCGTGGAGGTCCGCACCACGAGTTCAAGGCTGGAAGCTTCAAGCTGGCGTTCCTGTCCAAGTCGCCAATTGTGCCGTTCACAATCGAGGGAACGTACAAAATCTTTGAGGAAAAGAAGAAGGTTTGCCCGGGACAACACGTGAAAATCACGATTCATGACCCAATCGAAACTGAAGGACTCTCCCGCGAAGAACAGAACGCGATTCCCGCGCAAGTGGAAAAAATCGTCTGCGCGAATCTGCCGTGAAAGCAGAAAAGTGCAAGCTGGCGACCGGCGGGCTTTTATAGCCGGGCAATGGATGTTCCGTCCCGTCTACTCCACAATGCCAACGCCGTTGGACGTTCCGATGCGCTCAGCTCCAGCCTGAACCATTTTCACCGCGTCATCGAACGTCCTGATTCCGCCTGAGGCTTTGACGCGCATATTGCTTCCAACTGTTTTTTTCATCAGCTCCACGGCATGGACAGTGGCTCCGTTCGCAAGGAGCTTTCCGTCCGAGTCCTTCAAAATCGCAAAGCCTGTGGATGTCTTGACAAAATCAGCACCAGCTTCTTGTGCAACTTGGCAGCATTTCACAATCTCGTCGTCGCTCAAGTAGCACGTTTCAAGAATCACCTTGACGATTGGCTTTGGGCGGTTTTCAGTCACAACCTCACCCGCCGCGCAGACAACGGCATAAATCTCCTCATACAAATCGTCCCAGTTCTTTGACTTGACATAACCCAAGTTCACCACCATGTCGATTTCGTCCGCCCCCTCGTCCACGGCAACAGCCGCGCTGGCAGCCTTGTTGTCGATAGTGTCCGCGCCCAGCGGGAAGCCTATGACCGTGCAGACTTTCACGCCGCTGTCAGAAAGCAGGTTGTAGGCGTAGTTCACGTAACTCGGGTTCACGCACACGGACGCAAAGCCGTATTTTTTCGCCTCGGCGCAGAGCGTCGCGATGTCGACTTCCGTGGCGCACGCATTCAAGTTTGTATGGTCTATGATTTTTGCAATTTCAGTTTTCGTCATGCGATTAGTATAGAAGAAAACGGGGCGAATGTCAGCGACCGACCAATCCACCAAAACCGAATTTTCGCCCGAAAAAATTTGCCTACTGTACAGTAGGCAAAGGAGTTGACAAATTCCTTTGCCGCGAAACCTTGCTTCGCTCGTTTTCGCGGCAAAGCAAGGGAGAGACGGAAAATGTTCATTGGCGACGACGATGATGCAGATTCACAGCGATTCAAGCTGGAGCTAGAAGGCGAAAACGAGCTGGTGATTTTGGGACTGAACCCAAGCACCGCGCGGGGCATGTCGAAGAATTTTCCGAAAGAGAAAACATGCGACGACAATACAATAAAAAGGATAAAAGGCTTTTCCGAACGCGCATGGAATGTTCCCGAACTGAAACTGGACGGATTTCTCATGCTCAATATCTGCGCCCAATCGACTTCAGACTCGGAAACACTTGCTGAAGATAGCGCGTTGCATGAAAAAAACAAGCAAAAAATTGAATCGTACCTCGCGGATAAAGCCAATCCGGTTGTTCTGCTTGCGTACGGCGATGCTGTCAGCGAGAAGAAATTTCCGTTCTTGAAGACATACCTAAAAGAAATCGTCGAAATTTTCAAAAAGCACGGCGCGACGTTCTATCATCTCGGCGATTTGACAAAGGAAGGCAATCCGCGTCATCCGCTTTTTTTGCCATACAACACACCATTCAATAGTATGGGTGAAAATGAACTACCGCGGGTCAAGACCCGCGGTATCGTATGAAGTCACTCGCCGAAGTCAAATTCCAACTGGCTCTCGTGAATCTTCTCATACTCTCTCTCATCCTTCCCCTGATTCTGAATGTACTTTATTATCACTTCTTTACTGCCGTACTGCCCGACCGTATTTGCGTAATATCCGCTTGTCCACAAATTTCCGCCCCATAATATCTCTTTTCTGATTCGCGGGTATGACTTGTAGATTTCCCTAGCCGTGATGCTCTTGATTGTCTTCACCATCTGGCTCACGCTCATATTCGGTATCCCCTGCACCAGCATATGCACATGGTCTTCTTCCATCCCTATCTCCACGAATCTCATCTCGTACCTCTCCCCTATCCCTATGCACACTTCTTTCAGTTTCTCGCTCACTTCTTCCGTGAATATTTTCCTTCGATATTTTACGGGAAATACCATGTGATACAGCAACAGTGTCTTGTTATGCGCTTTGTATATATGCTCGTCCATACCTCATATTATACCATTCCGGCGACCCAAGGGTCGGGGTATTAGACCCATATAGCGAATAAA
>JAFPYB010000009.1 GCA_017412405.1 Treponema sp.
AAAGGCTTGCCGCAACCGTGCAGAGGATATGCCAAAAACCGAACACATTCCGCGAAATCAACGTGACTGCCGTTTTTGTTCCCCATGTCAAGTTCGTGAGCCTGTCCGACAATTTTGAAATCGCCTCCGTGCCGCGCCCCTCAAAAAAACCGACCCCATAATACAAGTAGACGATTTTAGAGACGACGACCGCGCCCAAGAAAAGCGAGACAAAATACAACACGGCGTTCCAGTCTTTCCGTGCCGCGCAGAACACGACAAGAGCCGCTCCGAGAATGACGGCGAAGAACGTGCAGAAATAGCCCGTCAAGAGCAGAAAGGCAAGAATCAGGACGCTCTTTGCGTGCAACGGAAGCGGAAAATCGGACGCACCGTCTTTGAGGAACGAGCAGTACCGCGCGAACAGGTATGAAAAGAAAATGAACGCCGTTTCTTGGAGCGCATACGGTCGTATGAACACGGAAAGCCCCACCGACGCAGGGTTGCAGAACGCAATCAACGCCAAAAGCGAAATGGAAATAATGTTCTTTGTGTACAAAAGCGCAAGACGGACAAACAGCAAGAACGACGCGATGAAAAAAACGTAGTTCAAGAGGCTTGCGCGAATGAAAATCGTCTTGAAGTCGGACGTTCGGGTGAACGAAAACCACAGTCTGAGCAGAATGTAGTACACATTCGGGTGCGGGCTGTCCTTCGTGTTCACCCACAAGTGGAACACGTCGTCCGCCACGTCGAGCGGGGAGGCGGAGTCAAAATACGCGCCCTTCGTGATTTCTGCCCCTGTGTAGGCACGGCCAGTTTCAAGCTCCCTGTCCCAAAAACCGTACACGCCGCGGTTTCGGTTGCAGATTCCGATTGAATACAGCTCGTCCTCGTGGAAGCCGGTCTTTTGGTTCATCCAGTAGAAACGGAAGAGCGAGCAGACGGCGAACACGCAAAAAAGCGCGATGATTTCCCCCCGGCGCACGTTCGGCGCGGTTTTCCAGCCCAAAAAGCCCATGCGCCCGCCACTTCGATCAAAAATCGTCCGTGCGCCCGCCTCACCGCACGAGTCGTCGCTGGAAAAGCGCAGTGCGCGGAACGCAAGGAAATACAGGCTGAAAATCGAGAGGAAAATGAAAACGACTGTCTCCGCGTGAACCATGCGCTCGTGCCAGACCACGCGCGTGAGCTGCCGCCCCAGTGCTTTCTCCGCCATATCGATGACGCAGTTCCTGAATGCGGGCAGAAAGAACACGCACGATGCAAGCAGAAGCAAAACCGAGAGAGTCAACAAGATTTTGAAATGCCTGTCCAGCACTTCCTTTTTCAGCACCATCCGCATACACGCTCCGTTCGTTCCGAACAAGCCGTCTAAATGTACTTAGCCAGCTTGATTCCGGTGTATTGCTCCATCGCCGCAATGTTGATGTCGTTCCGGTTCTCGCCTTTGGTGTTTGTCTGCAAAAGACCGCTTTCCTGCGTGAACCTTAGCGGGAGCGGATGCACGACATCAGAATTGGTGAACACGACTTTCACATTGTTTTTTAGCTCCATGAATTTGAGCCAAATATCGTCGGTGTTGAGAGAATACTTTTTGATTGCCTCAACGTCGAACGTCTCCTTTGGAAGAATGTGGGGCGGGTAGAGGATGCCGCCACACCCCGTCGCCAAAAGCGAGTATGACGGCTCAAGCTGGCGCGTGAACTCCCATTTCCAGTTCTTGTACTTGTTCAAAGTGCCGTCCGCGCTCTTTGTCATGAGATTCGTGCGGCGCGCCGAGACGCAGCGCGGGTACTTCTTGTATGATTCCATCAAGTCCGCCACAAGATTCTGGTCGTAAATAGCGTCGTCGTCAACAGTGATGATGACTTTCTCGGGGAATTCCTGCATGGCAAAGAAATATTTCTTGTGCGGCATGAGATTCTCAACGCCCATCCTGATTTCAAAGTTGTACTGCTCCAGCTTTCTGAGACGCTTCGGAATGTCGGAGTCCTTCGTGTCGGTTCCCAAATATAGGATGATTTTCTCCGGCATGAGTTTTTGGTGCAGGAGCGAGCGGATGACAAGATGAATGCCGTCAAGCCTGTCCGGGTACGACGTGAGCGATACTATGACATCGTGAGCAATATTGGTGGTTTCCTCGATGGGAAGCGAGTTTTCGTATTCGATTTTGGCGCGGTGGAATGCCCGGTTCTTCTTTTCGATTGCAGTCTTGAGCAGACCGAGGGCAACGGCGTTCCGCTCAAGGAGCGAGAACCCGCCATAGGTGAGCGCGCCGACGAAAAGTCCGAACAACACCTGCAGAATCCTGTTGGGAATAACGTCCTTGCACAAATCGACGATGACCACCATTGAAATGGACGTGAGAACGGACTGGAACAAGTTCACCAGGAATTTTCCGTGGATAATGTGCTTGTAGGAGCTTGCGAACAAAATGAAGAAAAGCACAATCTGGGAGATGCACGTTGCGATGGACGCACCGAACGCCTGATATTTGCGAATAAGGATTGAATTCAATACGAGGTTCACCACGAAAGACGCGTTCTGACCAATCAAGATGACCCGCTCCTTGTTCTTGGGGACAAGAATCAAGTTCTCGATTGCAAGTATGAGCGTGGTGAAAATAATCTGGAGGCACAAAAGGCGCATGGACGGAATGGCGGCGGCGTAGTTCGTGCCGTTGAACAGCAGGATGAGCGGCTCGCAGAGAATGAACAGTCCCAAGCTCGCCGGAACCGCGTAAAAAATCGTCGTGTTGATTGCCGTTCGCACGAGGGAATAATATTCCTTCTTCTGGTTGTTGGAGTAGTAGTATGTACAACGGGGAAGGAACACGGCAAGTCCCGCGCTCGTGAGCGTGATGACGATGTTGACCAGCTTGTTCGCCGCTGAGTAGTAGCCCACCTGGTCTGGCGTGCACAAAAAGCCCAGCATTGTGGAGTCCACAATTGCGTAGAGCTTTGCGCTTGCCGCAAGCCCAAAGAAAATGACCATCTTGGAAAAGTGCTTTTTCAGCTCGATTTTCGTCTTGTTGAAAATGTTCACATATCGCCGCGTGTAGAAAAACGAGAAAGTGTTCGTTCCCACGCAGTAAAGGATTCCCATGACGGCGTATTTCCACAAATCATCGGGCGTATGCACGAACAGGAACAAGAACACGAGGCTTATGAACTGGAGGACGATGGAGCGCATCGCAATCGCCTTGTAGTCCTCCTTGACGGCAAGCACCCAGCTCAAGCTGACTGACTCGAAGATGATTTTGATGGCAGTAATCAAGAGAAGCAGCCTGACTTCCGCAAATTTGTCCACAAGCACAAGGCTCACGGCAAAAAGCAGGAGGGAGATTGACATCGAAATCAAGTTGATGATGAACATTTCCCGCGCGAATTTGTCAAGAAGATACTGGTCCTCGCGGATTTTGGAGCCTTCCCGCGTGCCGTATGTTCCGATTCCCACGGCGGCAATCAGGAGGAATATGTCGATTATGGAATTGACGAAATTTATCTGCCCGATTCCGTTTGGAAGCAGGATTCGTGACGCATACGGAAACGAAATCAGCGGGAACAGAATCGACATGATTGAGCGGATGAGATTCAATACGACATTTCTTTTGAGTGATCGTGCCATTTTTTGCTACAGAAGCCCTTTGTTTTTCAATATAGATTCCAAATTGTCCCGGAAACTGCCCATGCAAAAGAGCTTGCTCCGTTCCTGCGCCGCGCGGGACAGCCGCATTTGAAGCTCGTCGTCCAAAGCCACGGCTTCGGTGTACGAGACAAGCTCGGAAAGCGTGTTCCATTTGAAGCCGCAGGATTCGTCAACGATTTCTTTTTGGCCCCCCTTGTTGATGACAATGGGGACGCAGCCCGCGCTCATCGCCTCCACCGTGGAGATTCCAAAATGCTCGCACAAGAAAGGGTCTTTTTTCTCGTCAACGCCGAATCCCTTGGAGTGCCAGAAAATCTTGGACTGGTTGTACAGCCGTGAAATAGTCGAAAAAGGCGCATTCAGCACGAACTCGATGTTCCCGCCCCCCGCGTATGACTGCAGCTCCTGGCTGTAGTTTTTGTGGCAGCAGGGAACTCCGCCCGCAATGACGAGCTTGTAGTTCGACATCAAAAAAGCCGACGACTTGAACGCATCGATGAGCGACTCCAGATTCTTGGATTTTTCTATCCGAGAGCAGATGAAAATCTGGTTTCTCTTAGGCTCCGACGAGGGGGCAATTTCCTTTACCGGCGGATAGAGCACACATTGTCTGTCCTCGTCAATGTCATACCAAATGGCACTCAAAAATGATTTCGTGAACAGTGAGTTCGGAAGGAAAATATCGTACTGACCCGCATATTTTCTGCTTTTTGCGCCAAGCCGAACGCGCGTCAAAAAACACTTCTCCTTTTTGAGCGTTTCAAGACGCTCCATTGGAAAGTGGATTATGCAGACATTTTTTTTTGCCTTGAAAATATAATGACCGCGGCTACAGTAAAAAAACAAATCAAAGAACCGTGAGTTACATTCCAGCTTTTTGCGCAGGAAAAGGCGGCTTCCCCATGATTTTTGGCTCGCGTTCATCAGCTTGACATGGACACCGCGCTTTTCGATTTCAGTTCCGAAGCGCACATTGATTGAATCAACAAACTCGCTGTCGGAAAGAACATCAGATTTCCCGTAACATTCAGTCACGAAATAGATTTCCGCGTCTTTGTAGAGACTCTGGAGCGTCTGGCACAGGCGCACCGTGTACGCCTCCGTTCCGCCCGTATTATACAGGATGTCACAAATGTAAAGCCCAATTTTCATACAACCATTCTGCCTTTCATGAGATTTGGAACATATTTGCGGTTGTACTTTGAAATCATGGGGTTAATCCAAAGCAGGGCGAGCAGGATTTTCAAGACAAACGCTTTTATAGAAGAAACATTCTTCTTGCAGTAGTAGATTCGGGACACGTTGTTGCAGATTGACGAATAGCTCGTCATCTCCTCAAAATAATGGGATTTTTGGTCTTTTGAAGATTGCCCCTCAAGGTGAACGATTTTAGGCCCGTCGATAAGGACACGCTTTTTTCCCGCATTCTTCATGCGCAGCTGCATATCAACTTCCTCTATATACAGGAAAATGTTCTCGTCAAAGCGGGCGTAGTCATCGTTCAGAAGGAACAAATCGGCACCAACAACATAATCAACGTCGCCCACAAAATTCTCGTAGTAAAGCTTCTGCTTTGAAGTGTCCGGAAGGTCGCGCTTGAAAATTGCGCTTTGTATGAAAAGCTTCCACAAGCCGTAGTTCGCCTTTATTGCATCAATGATAATCTCACGGAAATTCGGGAATTCGCCTTTTGATAGAACCGTATTCCCGTCCGAGCCTACAAGGTTGCAGCCGATGACACCGAGACTGTCCGCCTTGCCGTGCTCCTCAAAATAATCGTAGAAAATCTTGAGGGCATTGTTCTGGAGAATAGTGTCGCTGTTCAGGTAGAAAATATATTTTCCACGGGCAATGGCAAGCCCCCTGTTGTTCGCCGTGCCGAACCCCAGGTTCTTGTTGTTCTCTATGACGCGCACATCGGGAAATTCCCTGCGGAGCATTTCGCATGAGCCGTCCACAGAACCGTTGTCGCTCACGATGATTTCATAATTGATTCCGCTCGTGTTGTTGATGATTGCCTGTATGCAGTCGCGGATGAGATTCTTCGTGTTGTAGTTGACGATGATGACGGACACATCCTTGTCCAGCACGTTGTTGTGCGATATGAACAACGGCTTAACGTCGCCGTAGCCCCTGCTGTGCAAATATTTTTTGAGCAGGAACAAGATGACATTCAGAAGATAGAGCTTCAATGAAGCCGAGTGAATGAACCACCGCTCGAATTTTGTCTTCTCGGAAAAATCGGTGCAACGCTCAATCTTTGGGAAAATCTCGTTCCACTTGCGCAAATCTGAGACAATGCGGCCAATCGGCTTTTCATAGTCGATTTCGACGAGATAGTATTTGCAGTTGAATTTTTTTCTGTTGACGAGCGGCGTGTCCGTTGGGAAGTTGTTCTTCTTGAGGATGTCAACAATCATCAGAGTCGCCTGGAATTCGTCCTGATGGTTCTTCTCGTTCATCTTACGCGTAACGGAATCGATTCGGTAGAAGTAGTTGTACAACGGCCGCTCTATCATCTTCACGTTCCTGCACTTGCACAACGCGCTCACGGAAATAAGGCTGTCCTCCGAGAACGTAAGCCCGTCCGTAATAGAAAAGTCGATTGTCGCAAGCAGCTCTTTTTTGAAAATCTTGTTCCAAATCAAGAAGGAAAGATAGCCGTCGTTGGTGAGAATGTTCTTTACATCGTTATTCTCGCTGGGAATGTTCTGATAAATTATCTCAGAATTCTCGCTGATTCGGGAAAAGCCGAAAAAAATGACATCGTAATCGAAATCAGTGGAAAGGCACGTTGAGTACGCGTCATTTTCAAGCCAGTCATCGCTGTCAAGAAAGTGGATGAACGCCCCGGTTGCCATATAAAAGCCCACCTTTCGCGCTATTGCAACGCCCTCGTTCTTCTTGTGTATGACCTTGAATCGTGAATCCTGCCGCACAATAGTGTCGCAAATGAGCGGACAAGAATCGGTTGAGCCATCGTCCACAAGAATCACCTCAAAATCCTTGAAATCCTGATGGACAAGTGAATCTATACATCGTTGGAGATATTTTTCAACATTGTAAATGGGAACAATTACTGACAGCAGTGGCGAATCCATAATCCTAACCAATCAAATCAAAAAGTTTTTTTTCGTACTGACTTCTTCCGAAATCATCTTTTATAATACCATGAATAAGGGCTTTCTTTGAAGTGTTATTCACCACGATTTTTGTGATGACTGAAAGAAGCTCCTCCATGTCGCTTGAATCCGTGACAGCCACAAAATCGTAGGAACGCAGCTCCGGCATCACGGCGTATTTTGAGCCTACAACGGGAAGCCCCGCACACAACGCTTCCAGAGTCGCCATAGAAAAACCCTCATAGTGGCTGGGAAAATAGAACACGTCGCCGCTGTTGTAGAATTCGTTCATCTGGGAAAACGGGACACCCGTTTTGATGATTGTCTTTTTGTTGCCGGCAAAAAAGCCATTGTTCTCACCGCTCACAGTCGCAATCAAAAGCTCGAACCCGTCCTTTTTCTCTATGAGGTTTGAGAGCGCGATAAGTTTTTCGATTCCCTTGCGCTCGCCGAGCCTTCCGGAAAAAATGATTCTGATGTTGCCGGAAGCCACAGCCTTTTCCCGCTCGCCCACGGCATTTTCCAGCGGAAAAAACACGGAATCGTTCACAAAATTGTTCAGCACCATGATTTTTTCGGGGCGTATTCCGTAGAACGAAATCATCTCCTGGCGGCAGTTCTCGCTCACAGCAATGTTCATTTTCGCAATTTTCGCCGAAATCTGCTCCATTTTTGAAATCCGCCGCTTGTACAGGCTGTCCTCCTCGCACTTTGAGGCTATGACACCCGCCGTGGTACCGTGGTGAATCGAAAAATCGCAGGGGTAGAGGAACGAATGCCAGGAAGTCCCGATGACAATCTTGTTCCGCCTGAAAAAAAGCTGGAGCGACATATAAAGCGACTGGAAAAGCCAGTCGCCGTGGCAAAACGGCTTTTTCCGCCGTGACACGACCTTGACGGTGTACCGCCTTGAAAGAATCTCGTAGAGATAGTAATTTACGCGCTCAACGCCGCCAATATTTTCAAAACCAAATTTTGACACCAAGTAGATTGTCTTTTTCTTCATGATGTGATTCCTCGCGCAACGTGCTGGGCATAGAACAGCGTCGGGAAATGATTGATGACAAACCCCTTGAGCGATTCGTCCCTGTATTCCTTTGCGTACCGAACAAAATCTTCCCTGCGGCGGGCGACAAGGGCCTTGTTCATGAGGGAGAAAACCCGCGCCTTCTTGATTTCCTCGGCGGAATAGGAGCCGGTCCCGTATTTTTCCATGGCGTATTTTTGTATGTCGTACACCGATTCCTCAAAACACCTGTTTTTCTCGTAGTCGGCGTTGTGGGAGATGGAAGATGCCAAAATTCGGTAGGAAGCCGTTGTCTCGTGGATATACCAGCACTTTGATACGCTGGAAACACCGAGCAAAAGCGGCAGGTCAAAGGTCATGAAGCCGTTCGCCAAAAAGTCCGAAAACACGCACGACGACTCAAAATCGCGGCGGCGGAACACGATTGTCGCCGCGCACACAAAGTTCCCGTAGAGCAGCTTCCCGTACCAGTTGCCGTCCAGCCCCTCGTCGTCGGTCTTTTGGAACGAGCGGATTACAGCTCCGGCCTCGTCAATAGTGCGGTAGTCAGAAACGCAAAGTCCGTATTCCTCGTGGGAAGCCAAAAAAGACAACTGCTTCTGGAGCTTGTGAGTATCAGTCCACAAGTCGTCGCTCTCAAGAATCGCAATGTACGGAGAACTGGCATGGGACAAAAGCCGCCCGTAGCTTTTCATCAGTCCCTCGTTTTTTTGTGGGAACATGACCGTGATTTTGTCTGGAAACCGCTCTGCGTAGGAAAGGGCAATCTCCCGTGTCCTGTCGGTGGAGCAGTCGTCGTTAATCAAAAGCTCGTAGGAAAAATCGGTCTGCTGCGAAAGAACGGACTCAATCGCCTGGGATATGAACCGCTCGTGGTTGTACGCCGGCATCAAAATCGAAACATCTGTCATGACCCGCTCCGTGCGCTTTTGAGAAGCAAAATGATTTTGTACGCCCCATACAGCGCGTTGGAAAGAAAAAAATGTCTTCCGTCAATGAGGCGCACCAAAAGCCGAGTCGATTTTTTGTTGAAATCCTTGCGGCTCCGGCACAGAACGGCAAGATTCTGCTCCTTCATGAAACAGTATTTTTTGAGGGAAAAAGGACTTTCGTTCTTGAGGAATTCGTATTTTATCTCCGCGTTCCTAAGCTCTATGACAGGTGCAATTTCGTCAAAAAAGCCATGCTCCACGGCAAACCGCTTTATTTCGGCAAATTCAAGCTCCTTCTGAGTGAAAAAGGATTTTCGTTTCAGCTTCATGACAAATCCGATGAATTTCCGGTAATTGTAGAGATTGTCAGGAATGACGCGTGTTTTTTGCGAATGGAACAGGAGCTTAACCGATGTGATGACATCCTCGCCCACATTGATTCCTTCTTTCCAAACTACGCCATTATCCGCATACAAGCTGCGCCGTGCGAACTTGCACCAAATAGAAGCCGGAAGCTGATGCTCCAAAAGAAGCCTTATGACCTCACGATTCTCATTCGGCTCAACGGAAAAAGCCGCCCAGTCCTTTTGCGCACGTCTGATTTTTTCTTTTAGGCACTCGTCACGCACAAACACGTCTATGTCCATGTCCGCAACGTACTGCCCAGCCTCGCAAACCACAAGCTCCGCCTGCTCCGAAACGGCGGTGGAATACAGCGTTTGTATGAAATTCTCTTTTATGGAATCGTCGCTATCCACATGGGCTATGTACTGTCCCCGCGCCGACTGCACGGCCGTGTTGCGAGCGGCGGCAAGCCCTCGGTTTTTTTCGTGCCGAATGATTTTCACGTCCATGTTGGGATGTCTTTCCATGACAGAACGAAGAAGCGCAATCGAGCCGTCGGGCGAACAGTCGTCCACGAAAATGAACTCGCACTTGTCCGCCATTTTCGCGCAAAAAAGAGATTCGGCACATTCTTCAATAAAATCCTGCACATTGTACACCGGCACACAGATGGAAACGAGCGGGAAATTTTCATCGCAGCGATTCATGATTCATGATTC
>JAFPYB010000041.1 GCA_017412405.1 Treponema sp.
ATAAAATTCTTATTTTGGAAAGTGCATTATATGAGGATAAAATCATCGTGAAATGCGAAAGTGGGGACGGAGAAAACGCCATAAAGCCGTGGAGTGTCAGCACTATTACTTATGAAAACGAAATGTATGTTCATTCTCTATACAAAACTTGTTTCCACAGGGACAGTGCCGACAAGTATTTTACAGTTCTTCAAGGCAAGGAATGGACTGGAGGAGATGTTTTCGATGATTTCTGCTGATAGGTGTGGTATAATTCTTATCCAAGGAGATTTTATGAGAAAGATTTTTACATTTATCCTGTTGCTTTCTGTAAATTTGTTTTCTTTTGCTCTGCCAAACATGAAACTATATGAAGAAGGAAAATTTGTCTATGAAATCAAAAATGATAAACTTTTAGATAAAGGCGGTGAACAGCAATATATTGTTAAAGATGGAAAATTGTTTTTTGATGAAGAACTTGCTTCCGTAGGAACTGTTGCTGAAAAGAACGATACTCTTATTTTTGATTATTATATCGGTGACAAATTATATCGACATTGCGAATACAACAAAACTAGTGGTTTTCTAGTTTTAGAAGAGGCATATTTTTGGGGAAAAATTACAACAGAATATGATGAAAGAACAGGTTTGAAAAATAAAGTTTCATACTATGAAAATGAAAAGCTAGATTCCTACACCATCTATGAATATGAGAAAGACAAGCTCTCAAAAAGCTTATATTATAAATCAGACGGTTCTTTAGAAAGCTTTTCGCAAATTACATACGATAAAAAAACAGGAAATATGGTTCTTGAATCTGTCTTTGATGCTGATAAGCATCTCGTGCTAAGTTATGAATATGACTCAAAAACTGCGAAGCGAATAAAGACGACTGAATATAATGGTAATGGTACTTTAAAATCAGAAACGATTTACGATAAGAAATCAGAAAAGCCTACTGAAAGGCTTATATATAATGAAAATGGAAAAAAGCCTGTAAAATGGACTTTCTTAAAGTTTACTGATGAGGGAAAATATGATTTAAGCGATGATTTTTATTTGAATTCACTGTTTTGTTGGTACAGTGACCTTGAAAAGTATGCAGATGACTCAAAAAAAGAACCGATTGATTGGAATGAAAATTATTCAGCTATAATCAGAAAATTCAATTTTAATGAAAATACTATCTGTTTTTCATACATTGAAAATCTAAAACGCAGTCGCTACTTAAGTTCAAGTTCATTTACGCTCTGTAACAAAAATTCAAATATTTTTTATTGCTTTACAACCGATGAAAATGATGAAATCGACCTTTCTTCTTGCTATGAGATTGAACTGATAAAGAAAGCGAGAGATTATCCCGCAATGAATAAATCGGGCAAAGGAAAAGGCCCTTTTGGCTTTGATATTGGAATGACTTATGAAGAGGTAAAAGAAGCCTGCGGTGGAAGCGAGCCAGAGCACATTTCTGATGACCGCTATTATGTAAAGCCGAAGAAATCTCATCCGCTTTTTGAAAAATACATTGTTTGGATAAGTGATTCGGTTGGGCTGTATTACATTAAGGCGATAAGCCAAGATATTTATTCTTCTGATTATGGAACAGAGCCAAAACGAGAATTCGATAAAATTCTCTCTCCTTTAGAACGAAAATATGGAAAATTCACAAAAACAGACACAATAAAGCAAGATTACTATTGGAAAGATGAAAAATATTGGACTCAGGCACTGCGCGATGGGGCGAGAACATACCGCGCAGAATGGTATGTAACGAAAGATAATTACCATGACTATGATGGACTAAGCGGAATCTTATTAGGAATCGATGCAAAAACAAGTTCTAATGCATATATTTGGCTTGAATATGAGTTTTTGAATTATGATGATGCAAAAGATGCATTAAATGATGTGTTGTAAATTATGTTTTCACTTTCCTTGTTAATACCGATAGCCGTTGCTGTCGTATGTGTATCTACAAGCATCTCGATCCTTTATTCACAGCACAGAAAACGATTGGCGCGGGAGTTAGAATATAAACTTGCCTCGTTCCAAGAACAAATCAAGAATTTCTTTACGGAATATTTTGACTTACGAAAACAATATATTCCTGAATCCGCAGAAAATGCTTTTATCGCAAAATGGCAGCCGCTTTATTCGGAACTCTCAAAATATCATATTTCAAAAAAGAATGCTGTTGCGGAAGAAATTGAGTATTTCAGAAAAACCTATTCAAACCTCCATAATGAAATTACCGCCTTGAATGCAGAAATTAAACGAAAAGAAAATCTTTTAGAACTTTCAAAGTCGGTCACTAATTTCTTTACAGAATTATTTGAGCTTACAAAACAGTATGTCACCCATCCAAATGAAGTATCCTTTATCGAAAAATGGCAATATCTTTATCAAAAAATAATTCTTGCAGATGTTCGCAAAGACGATGACGAGTTTTCGGAAATCGAGCGATTAAAAACGGTCTTTCATTCATTAACTGATTATTTTGAGACGGCAAACAGCCAGTTCATCCAAAACGAATCGATAAAACATGACGCGCTTTTTTCCAACATTGACGGAAAATCTTTGGACGAACAGCAGAGAACCGCCGTCATAACTGATGAGGACAGAATTTTGGTTCTTGCAGGAGCTGGGAGCGGAAAAACGCTCACCATTTCTGCAAAGGTAAAATATCTGTGCGAAGTAAAAAATGTTAATCCGAATGAAATCCTTCTGATTTCTTTTACAAAAAAGTCCGCAGAGGAAATGACGGAGCGAATTCGAAGCAAACTTCATATTCCTGCCGTTGCCACAACTTTTCACAAACTGGGGCTTGACATCATAAAGAACACTGACGGAAAGCGCCCCGAAGTGGCAGATGAAAATGCCCTTACTCAGTTCGTCCACAACTTCTTTGAAAACGAGGTTGTGAATCACCCTGACTTGGTAAAGGCTCTTACGGAATATTTTGCCTACTTTCTTGAAATACCCGAAGATATGGAGAATCATACTTCTCTTGGTGAGTTGTATGAGGAAGAAAAGAACGCAGACCTTGAGACATTAAAATCAAAATACGACAGGGAAAAATACATCCATGAAACGGGGGCTGAAAAGGCAAAGACTTTCACCACTCTGAACAACGAACAAGTAAAGAGCCTTGAAGAAACGAAAATCGCAAACTTTCTTTTTATGAACGGTGTGAACTACGAGTACGAAAAACTCTATCCTTTTGAAAGCAATGACCCGTCAAGAAAAGCCTATCGCCCCGACTTTTATCTTTCTGATTATGACATTTATTTGGAACATTTCGGAATCTCAAAAGACTTTACTGTGCCGTGGCTTTCTCCTGTTGAAGAGAAAAAATATCTGGAAGGCATCCAATGGAAGCGGTCTTTTCACGAAGAACACAAAACGAAGCTGCTTGAAACATATTCATATTACAATTCGGAAGGAATTCTGCTCAAAAAACTTGCAGAAATTTTAACTGCAAACGGAGTCGCGTTGAAGCCACGGGATTTTTCCGATGTGTTCAACACCGTGTATGCAAGTAAAAGCAACAAGTATTTCTCTGAGTTTATGAACCTCTGCTGCACTTTTATCAGCCTATTCAAATCAAACAATTACAGGATAGAGCAAATCGAAATCTTGAAGAAAAATTATTGCAGCACAGAACCGAATGAGTTTTTGTGCGAGCGGACTTCACTCTTCCTAAACATAATCAAAGTCATCCTTGCCGAATATCAAAACCATCTTTCTGCACAAAACGCAATTGATTTTTCCGACATGATAAATCTCGCTGCTGAAAAAGTTGAGGCTGGATGTGAAATCACGCCCTATAAATATGTGATTGTGGACGAGTATCAGGACATATCAAAATCCCGCTTTTGTTTTTTAAAGGCAATCGTAGAAAAATCACGGGCAAAGCTTTTCTGCGTAGGCGACGACTGGCAGGCAATCTACCGCTTTGCGGGAAGCGACATTTCTCTTTTTACCGATTTTGAAAAATACTTCGGCTACACAAAAATCCTGAAAATCGAAAAGACTTACCGAAACTCCCAGAATCTGATAGACGAAGCATCTTGCTTTGTTTTGAAAAATCCCATGCAGTTGAAAAAAGATTTGCGTTCAGATAAAAAACTAGACTATCCGCTTGTGTTCTGGGGATATGATGAAGAGCCGTACAAGACAATCCAATTTGCGGTTAACAAAATCATTTCAGAATTCGGAATAAACTCTTCCATCTTGTTTTTGGGCCGGACAAATTACGAAAGAGAAATCTTGAAAAAATCGGGCTTGTTTAGATTTTACACACGCAATCGGGATGAATGCATTGAATACATCCCCTCTCCCGAAGTGCCGATAGACTTTCTTTCTGTTCACAAATCAAAGGGCTTGGAAGCGGATAATGTAATCATTTTGAATTTTAAGAATGACAAGCTCGGTTTTCCAAATCAAATTGCCGATGACAAGGTTCTGAATCTTGTCCTAACGAACGCAGAAAATTATAAATTCGCAGAAGAACGCCGTCTTTTCTATGTCGCAATTACCCGAACACGAAACAGGACTTTTGTTTTGACCGACAACAAAAATCCCTCCCCATTCTTTAAGGAATTCACTGAGTCAAATTCCGTGTGTTTTGTCGGAATAAAAAAAGTTGAAGCATCATCCCAAACACACTGCCCCCTTTGCAAGACAGGAAATCTGTATAAGGTTGAGCATGAAGGAAGGTATTTTGTCGGTTGCTCAAATTTCCCGAAGTGCAGATACACCTTGCACGATGCTACAATCCTATTGAATCCGAAAAAATGCCCATCATGTGGTGGTTTCCTTGTAAAACGGAAAGGAAAAAACAATCACTGGTTTGTCGGCTGCACGAATTATCCGCATTGTGAATATACGGAGCAGATTGTAAAGACATAACGAGGAATATTTATGCTGAAAAATGTGCTATAATTTTTCACAAGGAAGGCCTTTTTCGTGGACTGTTAAAAAGGCGATAGACTAACGTGTGCTGATGAGATTATGCTGTTCCCATAATTTAATGCTAGGATGATGTAGGAGTTTTTCAAAAATGGGCTGTGGTCGCGTTTTGTTGTGTATCTTTTTTCCTCCTCTTGCCGTGCTTGACAAAGGCTGTGGCTCTGTTGTCATTGTCACATTGCTCACGCTCTGCGGCTGGGCACCGGGCGTAATTGGGGCTTTGGTGATTAACAACAAGTAGATAAATCCTTTCTGGTTGAAAACGTCTGCGCACGACGATACAACTTCGTAAAGGAGATTTTGACGGACTACTTCAATAAGTGCTGATTTTTCTTGTCCCCTGCGAGGGGGAACGTGGGGGCGTGTTTTTCCTTGACCGAAGCAAAGTGCGTAAAGTATAATATATTAGTTCGGAAATCTCTGCTTCTGCACTGGTCTTGCGTAATTTTTCGGGCTGGAGCTTTGCAAAATTACAAAAAAGTAAGGTTTGTGTTCAAGAGCTGACGTTTTCGGGCGCGTTTATATAGGGATATTTTCCAACTATATATGCAAGGGGATATTTATATGGATACATCAGCGATTTTGAAAACGTTGTTGGGAGCATCGAGCATTCAGGGAATCGGGCAGGCTGCCAACGCAAACACCGACACGGTAAAAAATGTTTTGTCTGCGGCGGTTCCAATGTTGTTGCAGGGGGTTTCTCAGCAGGCTAACAATTCTTCAACTGCACAGGGCATTACGCAGGCGTTGGCGGATCACGCAAAGGCCGACACGTCAAATGTCGCTTCGTTCTTGAAGGGCGTTGATTTGAGCGACGGAGCAAAAATCATCACGCACTTGCTCGGAAAAAATGCAACGGGAGAAATCGCAAAGGCGGCGGGAACAACTTCGTCAACGGCAAAATCGATTTTGTCTGCGGCGGCTCCGCTTTTCATGAGCCTTTTGGGACAGCAGACTTCTGGAACATCGGCATCTTCATTGGGTAATCTTGTGACAAGCGCACTGGGGAACGCCAATGTGGCAAGCCTTATAGGCGGGCTTTTGGGCGGCTCGTCATCGTCATCTGGCTCAAGCTCGAATTCATCTGCCGCTGGTTCATTGCTCGGCGGGCTTATGGGACTTTTGAAATAACGGACAACAGGAGATACAAATGGCAGAGAAAAAAGAACATAAAATCGTTCAGGCTTCAACTGGAAAAAATGTGACAGGAAAAGTGCAGGCTGCTTCTGCGGCAGCGGCAGGCGGCGGAAATGCGACGGGGCTTCGCGTTGGTGCGGTGGTTCTGTGGGTGTTCGCCCTTGCCTTCGAGGTGCTTGCAATCGCTCTCATTCTTGAAAAACTGTTGATTTTGCCGAAAATCGAGCCGCTGTACAAGGGAATCGGCGCGCTCGTGCTTGATATGGCGTGTGTCATCATCGGTGCGCAGTTCTGGAAAAAGGCGAACCACATTGACCCGGCTTCTCAGAAGAATGCGCTCAAGTTCTGGCTGTGGAACAACATGGGCGTTATTGTGGCGGCTGTTGCATTCGTTCCGTTCATCGTGCTTCTCTTGACGAACAAGGATGCGGACAAAAAGACGAAGGCGGTGGGAACTGTTGTCGCGGCAATTTTCCTTGCGATAAGCGGATTGGCAAGCTACGACTGGAACCCAATTTCCCAGGAAGCTGTGGCTGCGGCGACGGCGGGGCAGGTTGTGTACTGGACGGAGCATGGAAAGAAGTTCCACACCCATGAGGATTGCCAGGCGTTGAACCAGACGGAAACTCTCATTACCGGTTCTGCGCAAGAGGCAATGGATGCCGGAAAAGGCACAATCTGCAAATTCTGCGAAAAGCGGGATTCTGCGGCTTTGGAGGCGGCTCAGGCTTCAATCGACGCTCAGGCAGTGAATCAGTAAAAAATCATTCAAATCGGTCGGCTTCATTTCGGCAAAATGCGGAATGAAGTCCGATTTTTTTAGGTACGTGTTTATAGGTTAAGTCTCGGAAAACTGAATTTTTGTAGTTTTCTTTTTTTATTCCGATAAATAAAAAATGGGATTGTTTTTGAACGTCCTCTCTATACCGGATTTTTTTTAGACAGGGATTTTATATGGCAAGACAGAAAAAAGAACTGAACAGATTTGACACCACGGCAAAACGCGATGTGCAGATTCTTACAAAACTCATGACTATGATAATCGGTTCGGTTATCATAAGCGTTGTTGGTGTGGCTGTTTTGGAACTCAATATTTTTGATACTGGTGTTCGCCAGTCAACAGACAATGATTTGATGAATTTTGCGACGGGGCTTGACATGACGCTCAAAGACTGGCGCGATACGTTGGAAGCCGATGTCATGCTTCTTTCAAACCGCCCCGACATCGCACAGAACGTTGCCAACGGAAACGTCTCAAACCTTCGTTCTACGCTCAACTGGGCCAACGGTACGCTCAACGTTGAAGTTCTCATTGCGACTGATGCGAACGGGCGCGTTCTTGCCGGTGAGGGGTGCGCCGAGGAGTCGAACATTTGGTCTGTGGGGGCGGTGCAAAGTGCATTGCGCGGAACTGCAGGCTATTCTTTTGAAAATATCGGTACGGCAGGATATTCAATGATTGCCGTCGCTCCTGTCCGAAATGCCGGAAAAATAGTCGGGTCCATTGTGGCGGCATATTCGTTGGTGAACGGCGACCTCGTGGAGCAGATAAAAAATTCATACACGGCGGAAGGAACGATTTTTGACGGAGCCACGCGCGTTTCTACTACGCTGGGCAATAACTTCATCGGAACGACGCTGGACAATCAGTCGGTTGTGACCGAAGTTCTCAAGAATGGAAACGAGTACCACGGAAACGTCACCATCAACGGACAAAAATATATGTCAGTGTATTTTCCGCTTGTTTCCAGCAACGGAACGATTACGGGAATGGCGTTCATTGCGCGGAGCATGGCTATGGTTGATGAAATCAGAAACCATACGGTGCGCATAGTGCTTCCTATTTCGATTTTCCTCATCGCCCTTCTGGGATTCTTCAGCTATCGGTTCGTCCACTGGCTCATGTGGCGTATCTACAATGTGACGAACTTCCTGAAGGAGCTTGAGACGGGAGACGCTGATTTGACAAAGCGATGTAAGCTTTTCATCCGCGATGAAATAGGAGATCTTATCATTCACTTTGACTTGTTCCTTGACAAGCTCCAGCAGATTATGGCGGAAGTTAAGGGTACAAAGAACGTGCTTGGAGAATCAGGCTCCAACTTGTTGTCGGGAACTGCTGACACGTCGGGGGCAATCAGCGAAATCATCACGAACATTGACGGAATCCACCGCCAGATTATGTCCCAGAATGATACGGTAGCCCAGACCGCCAGCGCATTGAGCGAGATTTCGGACAACATCACTAACCTTGACAGCCTTGTTGAGAACCAGTCGTCGGGCGTGGCTCAGGCGAGCGCGGCCGTTGAGGAGATGATTGGAAATATTTCATCTGTTACGACTTCCGTTGACAAAATGGCAGATTCGTTCAGCTCGCTCAACACTAACGTTCAGACGGGCTTCGGAAAGCAGCAGGACGTGAACGACCGAATCCAGCAGATTGAAAGCCAGTCGGAGCTTCTTTCGGAGGCGAACCTTGCTATTTCTTCAATTGCCGAGCAGACGAATTTGCTTGCCATGAATGCGGCAATCGAGGCTGCCCATGCTGGTGAGGCTGGAAAAGGATTCTCTGTCGTCGCGGACGAAATCAGAAAATTGTCCGAGACATCTTCTGCCCAGTCGCGCTCAATCGGAGACCAGCTTACTAAAATCCGTGATTCCATTGGCGAAGTGGTTTCTTCTTCCAACGAGGCGAGCGAGGCGTTCAGCGAGGTGGCGAACCACATCAAGCAGACTGATATTCTTGTCATGCAGATTAAGAGCGCAATGGAGGAACAAAACTCTGGTTCCCGCCAGATTAGCGAGGCACTCAAGAACATGAACGACAGCGCACATGAAGTTCAGCGGGCATCAAAAGAAATGTCCGTCCGCAACGAGCGGATTATGAGCGAGATGCAGTCGCTTCAGGATTCTACGAAGCGCATGGAAACAAGCATGAACGAAATGGCGAATGGCGCACGGAAAATCAATGAGACTGGAACTGCATTGTCCGGCATTTCATCGGACGTGCAGGACGCAATCAACAAGATTGGAAGCCAGATTGACCGATTCAAGACGGAGTAGTAATAGGAGATTTTGATGAAAAGAATAATTGCGACTGGCATTGCACTTGCTTCGTGTGTATTGTTGTTTTCTGCGTGCCAAAAAAATACTTTTTCGGTGTCAAAGCGTCCTGTGACGCTCCGCTTGGCTGAAGTCCACGCCCGCGGTTATCCCACATCCCTTGCCGACGCGGAATTCGCTCGGCTTGTGGAAGAGCGCACTGATGGACGTGTCAAAGTTGAGGTGCGTCCTGGTGGCGCTCTTGCTGAGAACGAGACTGACGCAATCGAGGCACTCAAGGTTGGCGACTTGGCGTTTACGCGGGTGTCTGCGGCCCCAATAGCCGAATTCGTTCCCAAGCTAAATGCAATCATGCTTCCGTATTTGTACCGCTCGGCGGATCATATGTGGAAGGTGTTGAACGGAAGCATTGGTCGGGGAATGCTTGAAGATATCGAAAAATCAGGCTCGGGGCTTATTGGCTTGTGCTATTATGATGGTGGAAGCCGCAATTTTTACATCAACAAGCCTGTTCATTCTATTGCCGATATGCGCGGCCTGAAAATCCGTGTGCAGACAAACCAGATGATGGTGGATATGTGCAGTGCGTTGGGGGCAACCGGCGTGACTGGAATTGGCGTGGCGGCAGTGCGTGGTGCAATTGAGAGCGGCGTGGTTGACGGCGCGGAGAACAACTGGCCAACGTATCAGAGTGGCGGCGACTACACTGTGGCTCCGTATTACATACTTGACCAGCACACGCGCGTCCCCGAGATTCTCATCGCGTCCAAGAAAATGCTTGACCGCCTTGACCCGGCTGATGTTCAGATAATAAAGGACGTTGCCAAGGAGACGCAGGAATTTGAAATCAAGAAGTGGAAGGAGAAGGAAGTTGCTTCCGAGCAGATTGTCCGTGCCAACGGAAACACAATCATAGAGCTTTCTGCCGATGCTTTCGCGGGATTCCAGAATGCAATGCAGCCGCTGTACGATAGGTACGGCGCACAATATACGGACATAATTCAAGCTATAAAGAATACTAACTAGCGCGAACGGCGGGGTTGTCACAAAATAATTTTGATGATGGCCCCGCCGTTTTCCGTGTTGCCTGCGTGTATTGAGCCGCCCATTGCGCGCACGAGGGCTTGTGCGATGGAAAGCCCAAGCCCCGCCCCGCCCGAGGCTCGGTTGTGGGCTGCGTCCCCCTTGTAGAACCGCTCGAACACATGGGGAAGCACGTCTTCTGCAAAGCCCGTGCCGTTGTCGGCGGCGGAAAGTTCCACCTTGTTCCCGTTTTTGTGGGCAGAAAGTGTAATGGCGCACTGTTCCCCTGCAAATTTTAGGCTGTTGGACAAAATCACCGTAAAAATCTGATGCAGCTTTTGCTCGTCAGTTTCAAGCTCCACGTTTTCCCCGCCCACAATGTGGAACGTCAGCTTGGGGTGGATTGTTCCGAATTCGTCCTGAAGACGCAGGAACAAGTCCTGGGCAAAGAATAGTGTTTTTTCGATTTTTAGCGTGCCGTTTTCGATTCGGCTCATGTCAAGGAGCGTGGTGACGATTGACGACATATGCTCCGTCTCGCGCAGGATTGCGCTTATTGAATCCGCAAGCTGTTTTGGGTCGTCTTTGCCCCATCGCTTGATTAGATTTGCGTGGCCGTCAATTATTGAGATGGGCGTTTTTAGCTCGTGGCTCACATTGCTCGTAAATTCCCGCTCGCGGTCGTAGTCCTCCTGCAGCTTCTTGAAGGCGGCGATTGTCTTCCTGGAAATGAGGAACGAAAGGGCAAACGACAGCACGAGCACGGGAAGGAGCGCAAAAAGCGCGAGCTTTGGCACTGCGGCGAGCATTTGGGCGGCGGAGTCGTTGGCGATGTCCAGCGCACATTCCACCACCACAAGGTCTTTGTCAATTTGGAACGCCCGGCTTTGGTAGCGGATGTTCAAATCGCTGTCGGTAAAATAATCCTTCTCAAAATACGTCCGGCTTTTTCCCTCCGACTCCAAAAGAGGAAGCAGGCTGTCGTTCGTGGCAAGGACTGTTTTGCTTTTTTGGTCGTAGACTGCGTAGGTGACATAATATGCAAGGTCAAGGAAAGACAGCTCGTCAACGCCCTTTGTGGTGAGAGTGTCTGCAATGAGCGCAATGCTTTTTTCAAGGTCGCTGTCCTGTTTGTGCCGAACGGAGCGGGTGAGCAGCACGGTGAAGAGCACGGAAAGGGAGAGCATGGCAATGGCAAGGAGCAGCATGAAACGGAGCGCAAGGGGAACTGAAACCGACGCTGATTTTTTTTTCATTTCGCCAAATCCTGCATGGAATAGCCCATGCCGCGCACCGTCTTGATGATTTCGTCCCCGAATTTTGCGCGGAGATGGCGCACATACACATCCACGATATTTTCTTCAATGTAGTAGTTTTTGCCCCATACGGTCTCAATGATGTTGTCGCGGGACAGGACGCGCCCAATGTTTTCCATAAAATATTTGAGCAGGAGAAATTCGTTCCGCGAGAGGATGAGGTCTTTTTTCTCAAAGAACACTTTCATTTCATCGGCAATCATTTCTATTGGGCCGTTTTTTAGAACAACCGATTTTGAATCGGCGGATTTTTTTTGGCTCCGTCTGAGAACCGCATTCATTCTGGCAAGCAGCTCCTCGATTTTGAATGGCTTTGCGATGTAGTCGTCCGCCCCGGAGTTCAAGCCGTCAACCTTGTCGATTGTCTCTCCCCTTGCCGTCACCAGAATGACCGGCACATCGCAGTCCTGCTCGTTGCGGAGCTTTCTTAGCACCTCAAGCCCGCTCAGCCGCGGAAGCATTACGTCCAAAAGCACCAAATCCGGGTTTTCCTCGGCGATTTTTTCCAGTGCAGTGCGCCCGTCTTCTGCCGTCGCAATGGAAAATCCCTCGTGGGTAAGCTCCAGCTGCATGATTTTTGACAATTCAGTATCGTCTTCTATAATGAGGATTTTTGCCATTCGCCCGTCTCCTTGTCGTATTTTGAGAATGTGCCTTTTTCCAGTGCGGAAAGCTCTATTGATTTTGTTGTCCTGCCGTCAAAAGACCTTGCGCCCGTGAGTGTAAGGGAAAAGGTCTTTTGTGTGTCCAGTGAAAAATCAGCCTTTTTTATTTCAAACCGAACCATATGGCGCGTCTTGTTGAACAGGAATTCTGTCGTGTCTGGAATCTGTTTTCCATCTATGGAAATATGGTGGGACACCACAGAATGTGCGTCCAGCGCATCGGAAAAATATACGGAAATGGAAATTGTGTCCGGTGCGCCATCCTGAACTTTCACGCCGATTGCGAAAAACGGAGTGTTTTTGCGCGGCATTTTTCGTCCGTTGAAATTGACGTTTTCGCTTTTTGGCGCGTTTTTTGGCGGGCGAGGAGCGTCCTCTGCCCACATAACATCACTTGCATGAGAAATCAAGAAAATCAAAAAAATGAAATATCGCAGTTTTTTCCGCATAAGGCGAGTATAACACATGAAACGTCGTTTGTGACCGCTCTTTTTCTGAAAATTTTTTCATTGATTTTTCATAGGCTGTTCATGTTGGTGCATTGCGAATGTAGTATCGTTATACCGTCAGCTTGTGCGAATAATCGCCAAGTCTGGAGACTTTTATTGGAGGGTTCTTATGAAAAGAAAGCTTGTCAAATCGCTTGTAACAGGAGCACTTGTTTTTGCTGTTGCTTCTTCCCCGCTTTTTGCGGATGGTGCGAATCGCTCAAGAAAACCTGGTCTGCCTGTTCAGCAGCGGAATGAACGCTGTGCGTGCCAGGGGAAAAAAGCAGATTTCAAGAAACAGGGTGCATCCCCAAAAAAGATGGGAAACAAGAAGAACGGAGAGATGAAGATTGGAAAGCCTGACCTTCTTGGTACGGTTAGCGCAGTGAATCAGGAGAGCAGCATCATGACGGTTCGTGACGCAGACGGAAAGGAGACGCTTGTTCACGTAAATCCGCTCACAAAGCTGAATGCTCGAACACCCAAAGCGGAGGGGAAGAAGAAACAGAAGGAAGAAAGAATCGGTATTGCTGATGTGAAGCCTGGCGACTGGGTTATGGTGAAGAAAATCGATACTGACACAAAAACTCTTGAAGCAGGCAGGATTTTTGTGACAAAGTAGCGTTGCCGAGCTTTTGCAAATCGCCTTGTTTTTGTGCTGCCGTTCTTGGTATGATTTTCCTATGGAAATCAATGTGCGAAGTGCGAGCGTGGCAGATGCACCGCGATTGCGCGAAATTTATTCTTACTATGTGGAAAAAACCGCCATCACCTACGAGTATGACGTTCCAAGCAAAGCGGAGTTCGCGCAGCGTATTGCGCGGACGCTGGAGCAATACCCGTATGTGTGTGCCGAATGTGGGGGGACTGTGGTTGGCTATGCCTATGCCTCCGCGTTCCATCCCCGTGCGGCATACCAGTGGTCGGCGGAAGTTTCCATCTATGTTGATTCGTCGTTCAAGTCGCGGGGAGTTGGCCGCGCACTGTACGACGCTCTTGAGCTTGAGCTGAAAAAACTCGGCTTCAAGAATCTGTATGCTTGCATTGCCGTTCCCTCCGGGCGAGACGACGAGTATTTGACCCATGCCAGCGAAAAGTTCCACGAGCACATGGGCTACACTACGGTGGGACGTTTTTCAAATTGCGCCAAAAAATTCGGGCGTTGGTACAGCATGATTTGGATGGAAAAAATCATAGGTGCGCACGAGTAGGAGCCGTCCGATAAACACTGCAATACACTTCCATTCTTTTTTTTGATACCATATTAGCATGGAATTTACTGATTTTCTTTCCAGCGGAAACCCACGGCTCGACAAGCAGCTTTTGTTTACCGCGGAAATAGACAAGATGACGGCTGTTCTCAGACATACGGTTTTGATTGACAAAAGCCGCCGTGAGAATGATGCGGAACATTCGTGGCACATTGCGGTTATGTGCCTCTTGTTTGAGGAGTATGCGTCACAGCCCGTGGATTGTGTGCGTGCCGCGGCAATGTGCGTTGTGCATGATTTGATTGAGATTTATGCAGGCGATACGTTCGCGTTCGACGAAAAGGCGAACGAGGACAAGGCCGAACGCGAAAAAAAAGCCGCCGACAAGCTCTTTGCCCTCCTTCCGGACGAGCAGGGCAGGAAAATTCGTGGGTTGTGGGAAGAATTTGACGAAATGCAGACAGCCGACTCAAAATATGCCAATTGCATGGACAGGCTGCAACCGTTCCTGCACAACACGCTCACCGACGGCCACACTTGGGTTGAGAGCAATGCTTCAAGACGCGACGTGGAAAAGCGGGACAAAATCATTGACGAGTTCATGCCCCAAGTCTATGCGTGGATTGAGGCCAACATTGCCCGTGGCATTGAAAAGGGCTGGATTCAAAAATAGGCTCGGCTAAAAATTTGCTTCGCCACCCGCCGCGTGGCAATCATCATGGCGGGCTTTGTGCCTACTTTGTGGTGAAGGCGATTGCGCCGTCCCATGACTCTGGCGGATTCTTGATGAATTCCTCGCAGCGGGAAAGCATGAGCTTTGCGGCCTTGTCGTCTGGGGCTTCGGCGTGGGCTTTTTCAAAATATTCAAAGGCAAGATTCCACACGCCCTGCTTGTAGAGCGCAAATCCCTTGTCGTATGCATCCCTGTATTCTTCGGTGAAATCTTCCATGCTACGGTCGATGGCGTAAATTGGTACGGCTTTTGCTTTTCCTTTTACTTTTACGTCGTCAAGGTGGCGGAAGATGAAGTCGGTATTGGTGCAGTCGTCCTTGACTGCCTGGCTTACGAGGACTTTTGTGCCGTATGTTTTGGTGAGACCCTCAAGGCGGCTTGCCAAGTTTACGCTGTCGCCGATAACAGAGTAGTCCGTCTTGTCGTCCGAGCCGATTGAGCCTACTATTACGTCTCCGTAGTGGATTCCGATTCCAATGTCGAACTTCATGCCCTCGGGAAGAACAAGGTCTTCGAGAGGAACGGATGGAAGAGCCTCCCGCATTTCGTATGCCGCGGCGGCAGCCCTTGCCGCATTGTCCTCGTAGCTTACTGGCGCACCGAACAGAGCCATGATTGCGTCCCCGATGAATTTGTCGATTGTGCCGCCGTGCTTTTTGATGATGGTGCACATGGTGGTGAAGTATCTGTTCAGGAACGCCACGATTGTTTCAGGCTTGTTGCGCTCGCTGATGTTTGTGAAGCTTCTGATGTCGCTGAACAAAATTGCAACATCGCGCTTTTCGCCAACGCCCACCTTTGCCTCGCGCTCCGCGCTGTCTACAAGCTCATCGATAATCTGTTCCGGGACGAACCGGCTGAATGCTTTTCTGATGTTGCGTTCAAATTTGAGCTTTGCCCGTGTCTTGATTGCCGAGTGCAGGACGAGTGTGAGCTTTTCCGCCGCATAGGAGAACAAATCGAGTTGGCGCGTGGTGAAGGCCCCTTCCTTGACAACATGGACTGTTGCGAACGCGATTCCGTAGGTGCTGGAAAGCTGAATCATCTGGTACGCCGAAAGCGGAATGTCCTCTGTATGGAATTTTTCAAGACCCACCGTGTCTTCCACCTGCTTCATGGAAAATCCGTCCATGTTCAAGCCGGGGAACAAGTCTTCAAAATCGCTTTTGGACACGGAAGTGAAGTCTGTGGTCTCCTTCTCGGTGAAATTTTCTGCCGTAATGTAGAATCCTTCAGCTTCGCCCTCAAGATTGACGACAAGCGCACAAGCTGGAAGTTCTCCAAGCTCTGCAAGCAGGTTCAGGAAAATGCCGGCAATGTCATCAATCGATTCCAAATCGTCTATGAGCGAAAAGAGTGTCTGCAAAATGCCCACTTTCATGATGTTGTTCGTTGTGGGCATTGCCAATTTTTGCTCCCGTTTCCCGTAGAGGACTTCCAGGTTGTCCATAATAGTTGCCGGGTCAAAGGTGAGGAACATATCGGCCCCGCATTGTGCCGTGAAATCTTTGTCAAAGAGAAAGTCGCTCGTTGCGTATATGCCCACGGGAATGTTCTTGAAGCGGGAAATGCTTTTTATGAGGCGCACGATGTCTGGGCAGCTGGGGTTCATGTTCCGCGCGTTGATGAGGACAGCATTCGGAAGGGAATTGTACAGCGTGACAAGGAATCTGATGCCGTTCGTGTCAAAAGAGAACTCGAAGTCTGTCTTTTTCGCCTTTTCTGCAAAAAGCGATTGCATGGTGGCGGACGGCTCAAGGATTAAAATGCGTTTACTCATGTAATAGCTCCTTTATTTTCTTGATAAGAATGTCGCGGTCAAAATCCGACTTGCACATGAAAGCGTTCGCTTTTTCGATTGGTTTTTCGGACACCGCGATGACGGGCGTGTTCTTTGTCTTTTCCATGCGCCGCACGTTGTCAAGGAACAGCTCCCCGTTCATGCGCGGCATATCATCGTCGCAAAGAATCAGGTCAAAGTATATTTCCTTGATTTTTTCAATAGCGTCTATGCCGTCAAAGGATTCTTCAACGGAAAATCCGTTGCTTTCAAGGACGGAGCGTTCAATGAGACGTGTTGTGTCTGAATCTTCCACGACGAGCACATGCTTGATGCGTTTTTTTGTCGCAGTCTCGAATTTCTTCACGTCGTAGCCACGGAATGCGCACAGCCGCTTCATGAGACCTGGTATGGAGAGAATTGGAATCATGTCGTACTTTTCGTCGAAGACAAGTCCGCGCAGCATTGGAAACTGCTTGAACGCAGGCGGCATGGAAAGTTTTATGAGCGAGACGAATTTCTGCATGGAATCCACGATTATGCCGATTCGCTGCGACAGACAGTCCACGATGATGATTGTTTCCAAGACGGAATATGTTTTTTGGGATATTCCGGGAAGCAGCGAGGAAAGGGCGTAGATTGGAATTTCTTCCCGTGTTTCCTCCGTGCCGGACTCGTTCTCCCGCGTGTAGATGATGAAGTTCTGGTTCTGCTTGCGCTCATAGTTCATGGGGCTTTCAGAAATGACATCCACCACAAAATCCGAAGGGATGAGATATTTCCTTCCGTTGGAAAAGACGAAAAATCCGTGGAATTCCTGGTGGTTTTCCAAGAAGAGGCTTCCTTTCATGAACGACATGAGCTGGTCATGGGATGTGCGGAGTGAATTCTGCAAATTCTGGGAGTCCGAAGCAAGCTGATTGTAAGATTCCTTCGCCTCGCGGATGTTTCCTGAAAGAAGGGAATGTTTCAAAAGCTCCACTTGATTCATGATGATGTACGTCCGCGCAATCATCTCCTCATGCTGGTTTATGAGCGTGGCGATTTTTGCCGACTGGATTTCGATTGGCGCCTCGCTGTCTTCTTCATCTGAGTCCGAAGTGCGGCTTGGAGCCGACGGCAGTGATTTTGAGCTGACAAGCTGCATGACATCGAAAATTTCGCCGACAACGGCTTTGTCCAAGTACAAAAGATATGAGTGAATATCGATTTCACGCAGCTTGCTGAGTTTTTGCTTCTCAATGAACGTGCAGCACACGGAAATTTTCTCGGCCGCCGCCGCAATGAGAATACGCACGTTGTCCG
Source organism: Treponema sp. (assembly GCA_017412405.1). GTDB lineage: Bacteria > Spirochaetota > Spirochaetia > Treponematales > Treponemataceae > Treponema_D. The sequence goes on from JAFPYB010000041.1 coordinate 17,672, forward strand.
GAAGGTCAATCTCCTTGTCGATTATGCTCTTGTACAAATCCTCAAGCCCCTTGTAGAGCTTGTAGACAGGCGTGAAACCCAAAATGAGCGAATTGTCCTTTGTTATGCTCAAGACCCGCAGAATTTCCCGGGAAAGCTCAGGCGTTGTCTTGAGCGCGTTCACGAGCCAGCGTGTTTCGGAGATGTAGTTCTTGATGATTACCTTGTTTTTTGCCAGCGGGGGAAACGATTCGTCGTCGTCCGCCTCGGTGTCGTCATCAATCTCCTCTGCTTCCTCCAAATCCTCCGCCTCGCCCAGCTCTTCTACATCGTTTGTTTCATCAAGCTCCTCGGCTTCTTCCAAATCCTCCGCTTCTCCCAGTTCTTCGGCTTCCTCCAAATCCTCCGCAGTTTCCACCTCTTCGGCTTCAACCACGAGAGGTTCGGTGTTTTTTTGCTCAAGTGGTGGTGAGAATATATCTGGTTGTTTGGTTTTCTGCGCTGTCGCTATCATTTTCTGCTACTTTGTTTTTCGGAAATAATAGATTTTTCCGTCAGAACATTTTTCAAGACTCTTTGGAAGAATCGAGCGGTCGAGCAATGCGGTTTCACTCATGGACACGAACAAATATCCGCCTGGAACAAGGCAGGTGTCCGCGATTTTCTCAAGGATGCTTTTGCGCATATCCAGCGTAAAATAGATGAACACGTTTCGCACAAAGACAATGTGCGTGTTGGCCGGGAAAACAGCCTCGCGCTTTGAGAGATTTATCTGCTTCCGTTCGATTTTTGATGTGATGCTCTCCGGGAACACGATTGTCTTTTCAGCATTCTGGTACGGGGCGAGGAGATTTTTGAACTTTGCTCCGTCAACCGTGCGTACTGAATTTGCCGTGTATTCGCCTTTTGCGCATTTTTCAAGGACGGCAGTGTTTATGTCGCTTGCAATGCAATGTGTTTTTAGCCCCATGGACGTGGCGAGCAGATACATCGAATAGATTTCTTCCCCGGAAGAGGCCGCCGCACTCCACATTCGGATTGGCTCGCCTTTGAGCGCGATGCGCAGCTCCGGGAAAATCTTTTCTTTTAGAAGGGAAAATTGTGTTTCCTCGCGGAAAAAATAAGTCTCGTTCACCGTTGCCCCGTTCAGAAAAGAGCAGAACTCGTTGGGCGTGTTGTTGAGATAATTGTAATAGTCTAGCATCGACGAAAGGTTCAGTTCCTTGCATCGCTTCTCGATAAAATTCTTGATTCCAGTCTTGTGGCTTTCCCGCGGAATGATTCCCGTGTGTTTTGTGACAAGGGCGATAATGTTGTTGAAAATAGTCTCGTCCATAAAATCCTCGCTGGTGCTATTGCACTAATTTCAATACGGCTTCGGCAACTTTTGTGCGTGGCAGAATCATTTTTGCCGCTCCCATTTCTATTGCCGCCGCCGGCATCCCAAACACCGTGCAAGTTGATTTGTCCTCACAAATCGTGTAGCCGCCTGCATCGACTATTGCTTTGCAGCCTTCCGCGCCGTCGCGCCCCATGCCCGTCATGAGAACCGCAAGACACTGCTGCTTGTAGTGCTTTGCCGCCGAGCGGAACAGCTTGTTCACGGCGGGGCGCAAAAAACGCTCCGGCGGCTCGTCTGAAAGGTGCAGCATGGGAAGCCCGTTCTTCACATAATCAATGACCAAATGGGTGTCGGCCGGCGCAAGGTACACATGGCCAGGCTCTGCAAGCTCGCCGTTCTTTGCCAGCGTGACAGGGATGTTCGGACACGTCTCGTTGAACCATGCCGCCATTTTCTCGTCCGCGCCAATATCCAAGTGCTGGGCGTACAATACTGGAAGCGGGAAATTTTCCCCCAATCCAAGCAGCACTTCTTGGACGGCGGACGGCCCGCCCGTGGAGGCTCCAATGCACAGAATCTTGAACCCGCTGCCTTCCTTGCTGGGAATGTCGATGTCTGAGAGGGACAACTGGCTGTGCGTTGTCTTTGGGGCGGCAGAAACTGCGCGGCGCACATTCTCGGTGAACTCGCGCATTATGTCCGCATTGTAAGAAAGAAGGGACGGCTTTTTTAGGAACAATGCCGCACCCGCCGCATCGGCCTTTGCTTTTGCCGCCGTACTGTCAGAGTACAGCACCACTGGAACGCCCAGCTCTGCCGAAATGATTTTTGTCGCTTCAACTCCGTCCATCTCCGGCATATCGGAATCGCACACCACCACGTCAACAGCGGTCTGCTTGCAGAAATCCACCGCTTTTCGCCCATTGGAGACAAGCCCTGCCACCTCAAAATTGGTAGATGCCTTGAACGCCTTTTCAAAAAGCCCCCGCGTAATAGCAGAATCGTCCACAATCAAAACTTTAAGCTTTCCGCTCATGATTCTTCCTCCGTCAAGTCTTTTACCAGTTGCTCTTCAACTGCGTCCGCATCAAAAAGCGGAATAATTTGTTTTTTGTATCTTACGCCATCGGCTCTCAAATCTTCCTCTTCCGGCTCAAAGAACAAATCGATGTCCGAAATGTGAATTGCAAGCTGGTCGTCGTCACGTTTTAGGACAAGCACCATGGTTCCGCTTATGGTTGCGTTGTCTTCCCCTTCCATCGCCACTGTGTTCACCACCGTGTATGGTAGTCCCCTGCAGTTCACCACGCCCTCAACATACTCCGGAACGAAAGGAAGGGGATGGATTTTTGCCGCGTGCACGATTTCCTGCACGGACGACGATGGAAGCGCCCATTTTGTGTTTTTGATTGAGAAAATCAGATAGCTCTCATTCATTCCAGCTTGCATTGTTCAAGTCCTCTGAGATTTTGCGCACATTTTCTACCGCGCCGGAAATATTGTCAGTTGCCACCGTGAAGTTCTCCACGCCGGCAGAAATTTCCTTGAGCGCGATGAGAATCTGCTCGCTGGCAATCGCCTGCTGCTGAATGATTTCGGCAATGTCGCCCGCGCTTGTGGCCGTGATTTCCGCCGATTTCTTTATGCTCGCAAACTTTTCCTCAAGTTCCCGCGCGTTCTCGTAGCCCGCATTGATTTTTTCCGTGCCGCTTTCTGACGCAATTATGAGTGTGTCTGACGAGTGCTGAATCTCGTTGATTTTTTCTTTTATCTCCCGCGTGCCATCAATGATTCCGTCGGAAAGTCGGCGGATTTCGTTTGCCACGATTCTGAACGATTTTCCCGCCTCGCCCGCCGTGGAAGCCTCAAGCTCGGCGTTGAACGCGATGATTTTTGCCTGGTCGGCAACGTTGTTGATGAGCGTCACTATGTCCCAAATGCTTTCGATTTTTTCGCTCAGCGTCTTGATTCCTTCAATGGTCTGCTGGTTTGCGTCGAAAATAGCGTGGAGCTGCTGCACGTTCTGATCTATTTGGGCAACACCGTCAGTAACGTCGGAAGATGTGGTGTTCGCCACGCTGGAAACGTCCTTTATCTTTGTGGAGATGTTCTCGGAAAGCAGGTTGGAGTCCTCCATGGTCGCCACAATCTCCTTTACCGCCGCCGCCGAATCCTGGCTTGTGGCAGCCGTCTCCTTCGTGGAAACAGCAAGGTTCTGCACTTCGGAAAGCAGCTGCTGCCCCGTCTTTCGGTCTTTTTCCTTGGCGATGCGGATTTGGCTCATCATCTTGTCGAGCTTTTCGCTGAATATATTGAATCCATCAGCCACATCGCCAATTTCATCGCGATTCTTTATGCTGATTTTCCTTGTGCGCCCGTTTGTCCCGGAAGAGATTTCGTTTGTGGTTGCGCGTATGGTGTCCCTGATTTCCGTGATTGGCTTCGTGATTTTCCGTGTGATTGCAACCACGATGATGATGGAGACGATAAGCGCCGCCAAAGCGATTATGAGCATTATCCTGACAATCTTGTGCATCATGAAAAAAGCTGATTTTTCGCTTTGCACCGTGATGACACCCCAATTTGCCGACTCGCCCTTTAGTTTTACGGAAGTCCACGCCACAAATGATTCAACATCGTTCATGTTCACCAGTGCCGTTCCGCTTTCCCCTGAAAGCAGTTTTTCTATCGCATCGGTCAGCCTTGAATCAGCCTCAAAAGGTTCTTGTTTTGTGACAATGTTGTTGCCTTCCCGCACAACGTTTCCGTTTTCATCCTTTACAGAAACTGTGTGCGTCAGCGTCTTGTAGTTGTAAAGCTCCTCTATGTAGCGGCTGTCTGGGTGCGCCATGACAACGCCCGCACCGTCAATGATGAACGAGAAACGCTCTTTTTCCGAGTCGGTGAACCTGCCGATGAGGGACTGCAGGTAATCAAGCTTCAAGTCCACGCCCATATTCCCGATGATTTTATTTTCATTTTGAATCGGGAAAAAAATCGAGGCGCATGGCATATTCGTGGCTATGGAATAGTATGAATTGGAGATGAAAGGCTTTTTCGTCTCCAAAAGCTGCTTGAACCACCATCGGTCGCGCCTGTTGCCCAATTTTCCCGAAGAACGCCCGGTCTGCACGCCGTCAAGATTTTGCGCGTAAATTGTCTCCATGTACGGATTTCGAGCCACGACTGAGGCTAGAACTGCATGTTGCCGCTCAGTTTCCATGGAGCGTATGTCCGAATTGCTTACAAGTTCTTCGCTCAGATTGTACGCGCCGTCCATAAAATTTGTGACAGCCTCTGCAATGTATTCTGCTTCGTTTGCGTTCTGCGCGTTGATTTCCGTCATGTAGGAGGAGGTGAACGTGTATATGACACTTGTGATAATCAATGCCGTAAGACACACAAGAATCACTACAATCGGGAAAAGAAATTGCCGCAAAATCGAATTTTTTCTACTCATGTCATGTCCCCTACGATTTAATATCGTGCAAAAATCGCGAAAATCAAGGAAAAATTTGTCGGCGACATTTTACGCCTGTTTTGCGGCATTGCCCAAATCGTCCGCGATTTTCTGGACGTGCTGGGCTGCATTGGATATGTTGTCCGTGGCGAGAGAAAAATTCTCCACGCCTGCAGAAATCTCCTTGAGCGCGACGAGAATCTGCTCGCTGGCAATTGCCTGTTGTTGGATGATTTCGGCAATGTCGTTGGCGCTTCCGGAGGTCTTTGTCGCGGAGTCCTTTATGCGGGAGAATTTTTCTTCAAGACCGCGGGCGCTTTCGTAGCCCTCGTTGATTTTTTCTGTTCCGCTTTGTGTCGCCAAAATAAGCTCGTCGGATGAATGTTGCATTTCGTTGATTTTTGCCTTGATTTCATGGGTCCCGTCAATGATTCCGTCGGAAAGACGGCGGATTTCGTTTGCCACGATTCGGAACGATTTTCCCGCCTCGCCCGCCGTGGAAGCCTCAAGCTCGGCGTTGAACGCGATGATTTTTGCCTGGTCTGCAACGTTCGTGATGAGAGACACAATATCCCATATGCTCGCAATTTTTTCGCGGAGTGTATTCACGCCGGAAATCGTTTTTTCGTTCGCATCCAATATTTCCTGCAAATGCGTCATGTTCGTGTTGGTCAGAGCCACGCCTTCGGCAACCGACGCGAGATTTTCGCTTGCGATTGCGGAAACATCTTTTATCTTTTTTGAAATATTTTCCGAAAGAAGATTGGAGTCTTCCATCGTGGAAACGATTTCCTTCACCGCCGATGACGAGTCCTGGCTTGTGGCCACCGTTTCCTTCGTGGAGACGACGAGGTTCTGCACCTCTGCTGCGAGCTGGTCCCCCATGCGGATTTCGTTCTCCCGCGCCTCGCGAATTTGTGCGATTCCATCTTGAAGCTGCTTTATGAACAAGTTGAAGTTTGCCGCAAGATTCCCGATTTCATCTTTTGACAGAACTTGGACGCGCCGCGAATAATCGGCATCTCCCCGCGTCATGGATGAGATGAAGCTGGTGATGAACGAATCCAGCGATTTGAGCGGCCCGATGATTTTCTGTGTCGTGAGCGTGCTGATGATAATGGCGATGACGACAAAAATCACGGAAATAAAAATCATGAGCCGACGTGTTTGGTAGAAAGAGTCGTATATGGCAGCGTAAGGTGTGAACGCCGCCATCTTGCATTTTGTCTCAGGCTCGTCCCCGAACTGCGCCAAATATTTTTTTCCGTCGATTTTGACGGTCACTGTCTTTTTGCCCGATGCGATGAGTCCCCGCAAGTCTGGGATTTTTGTCTCGCTGATGTTTTTGAACGTGTTGTTGCTTGCGCTTGAATCGGCAAGGATTGTGCCGTCTTCTTGGATGAGCATGATGAACCCGCCCCTGCCCAAGTCCATCTGCGACAAAAGCTGGATGAACGCCTTTATGTATATGTCGATTGCAACAACGCCGAACGGATTTTTATCGGAATCGTGCACGAGGCGCGAGAGTGTTATGCAAAGCGATTTTGTCCTTGCATCAATGTAAGAAAGCCCACATATTATGTTGCCGTTGGCTTTTGCCGCCTCAATGTACCAGTTGCGTTCCGTTGGAACCCAATCATGTTCCGGAACCCAATTTGTGCTGTCAATGTAAAATCCCTCTGGTTCGTAGCGCGAAACCTGCGTCGCAAAGTAGCAGGGGCTTTCTTCTCCCAGCGTGGAGGAATATGAATGGATGAGCGCGTTGAGCGCACTTATTGAAGCGCCGGATTCCACGGCCAGCGCGAACATATTGAGCTTGTCTTTGTACGGGACAAAATTTGTGCTGATTTTTGTCGCAATGGAGTCCAGCGTGGTGGAGAGTTGATGATTGACATTTTTTGTGATGAGACGCGAAATTATGCCAAGGGATACGGCGCACAAAAAAAATGAGCTGATTACAACAAGGATGACACCCTGCAATGTAAAACGCGTTGCGACAGAAAACCGCTTTTTTGTCGTGCGTGGATCGAATTCGTTTTCCATTAGAACTCCCGAGCCTGCAAACAGGAGAAATTTCCGTGTTTGCAGGATATTCGGTTGTTCAGTATAGCATATCATACCGATTTTTTCAAAATTCGATGTGACATAGATGTGATGTATTTAAAAAGACTGTGCGCCATATCCTTTGACAGCACCGAAGAATTTCATGATGTTGTCGGAGAATGGATATTTGTTTGCGTACATTGTGACTTTTGATTTTATTGTTCCCTGGGTGTTCATGCCAAGCGCGGAGCGGAACTGGTTGACCGGCGAGTTCGGGTCGTAGTCGGTTGTCTCGGTGTATGAGGCCGAAAGAAATGCTTCAAGATAGGCCTGGTCGATGATTCCCTTGAAAATGGCGGGGTCTTTCAGCGCAACATTGTCCTCGGAGCTTTCAATTCCGTCCACGTCCTCAAAATCCTCGAACGCTGCCGAATCGACTTTGAGGTATTTTACGGACGGACTTACAGTGTAGCTCACGTCGCCTTTTTTGTTCAGGAAGAACATATTCTCGTCAAGGGTGACTTTTCCTTCTCCCTTGCGGTTGTTCATGCTGTTGTCAAAGCCTGACATTATGCTTAGCCCAAGTATGTTGTGGCTGATGTTCGCGTCAACCTTGTTCAATGCGCGAACGCCGTAGCCCATGTCGCCCAAGTCCTTTGTGCGGCTCCATGTGAAGAGGACCGTGTTGTACTCAAAGTTCAGCTTTGCCGCGAATGGCTTTGCGTTGCGGCAGGACACGTTGCATGCCATCAT
>JAFPYB010000042.1 GCA_017412405.1 Treponema sp.
AGAGTATCAGTAGGAGAACAATTTATGGAAGATGAAAAAACTATCGCCACCGGAGACGAGAGAACTGTTGCCTCCCCGGCGCGAAAAACACGTCCTGCCGCAACATCGGCGCGCACGACGCCTTCTGTGGCAAAAATCAGGAGCCTTGCCGAAAGTCAGGAAAGGACTGTTGCATCAGCTTCTTCGTCCGAGGCAACATCGGTTTCTCCCCAGCCGAGGAATTCGCCAGTGCTAAAACGTGACGGGGCAAGGACTGTTTCGCGCCGTACCGACAATCTTGAAAAAATCGGAAAATACAAGATAAAGAAGCCGCTCAACGAGGGCGGCATGGGCGCGGTGTACCTTGCCGTGGATCCCGATTTGGGCGAGAACGTGGTCATCAAGCGTCTAAAGGCATCAAAAAAGATTCCAGCGCGGTGGAGCGGTTCAAGCAGGAGGCGAAGGTTCTCCGCGAACTCCAGAGCCCCCGCATCGCCAACACGTTCGAGTTCATCTCCGAAGGGCGGTTCTTCTATTTTGTGCAGGAATATGTGGAAGGCTGCTCCGTCGCCGACTTGCTTGAAAAGCAGGGAACGCTCTCGTTCCCTGTGGCGATGAAAGTGTTTTACGAGGCGTGTTCCGCACTCAAGACGGTGCATTCAAAGAAAATTGTCCACCGCGACATAAAGCCCGGAAACCTGCTCGTCTCAAAATCGTCCATGATTAAGCTCACCGACTTCGGCATTGCTTCGAACCATTCCGGCTCCGAGAAATCCGAGTCCGACACGCCGTCGCCCGCTTCCAAGAAGGCGGAGAACATAGACGGGGAGCTGACTGTCTCAGGCTCAATGCTTGGAACTCCGTCCTATATGTCGCCGGAGCAGTTCTACGATGCAAAGACGGTGGGGCCTCAGGCGGACATTTATTCCCTTGGTGTCATGCTCTACGAGATGCTCACCGGGAAAAAGCCCTTCGTCTCCCCGCTAAACGGCGACGGCTCCATTGACGAGAGCAAGATGGACATCATCAAGCGCGGCGATTACGAGACTCCGCGCAAATACAACCCGAAAGTTCCGCTTCGCATATGCCTCATGATTCACAAGATGCTCAAGTATGATCCTGAAAAACGGTATCAGTCGGTGGTTCCTCTCATCAAGATTGCAGAGCGTTATCTTGCAAAATACGAGATTCACGATGTGAACATTTCTATTGCAACAATCGTTGCGAACATCGGAAAGAACGGAACTGCTCCGCTCAAATTGCAGGAGATTCCGGAGAAAGAGCACAAGCTCAGGAAATTCGTGCTGCTTGGGGTGCTGGTTGCGCTTGCCGTTGCAGAAATCGTCTACGCATGGAAGGAAGGTCTTGTCCAGCGCACGTTGCTACGCTTCATCTACACGCCGGTCACTGTCACGCTGGAAGTGCCGTCTGCCGAGGTGGAGATGCGCTACTCCACCGGCCTTCCGATGAAAGCGTTCTTCTTCCATGAGGAGGGCAACCAGGACGAGGTGAAGGGAATGCGGCGCGAGTTCAAGTCTGTTGTTTCGGCGGAATCGGGGAACAAAGTGTTCACGATAAACCCTGCCGTCCTGACGAAAGGCGACTACCGCGTGAAGGTTGTGTTCGGTTCATACGTCATGTGGCGGTCGTTCCGTGTGGGAAAAGATGCCGTCAACATCGACGAGAATCTCCAGAAAGAGTTCAGGACGGTCTCCATTTCTGCCCGTTCCTTCGATTTGTACACGGGAAAGGATATCACGGCAAAGACGACGTTCACTGTGGAATACAAGGGCAAGTGGGTTACGTTTGATAAAGTTCCTGCGAAAGAATGGAAGGCTGGAACTGTATGGCGCGTTCGTGGCACTGCGACTGATTACAAGACGGTGGAATATTCCATGGCAATCGACTGGTATCAGGACGATATCCGCGTTACGATGGGCATGGATCCCGAGTGATAACGAAAAGACGGAAAAAAAACGGAATATAACAAAAAATTATCGATTGGGGCGCAAAAAATACTGTCAAAATCGAAAATTCTCTGTCCCTTATAGGGTATGAGTTTTTTCCGTTCTGTCATGAAATCGGTGCGGGGGATTTTCTCCCTCTCGCTTCCATGCGAAAATCCTGTGTTTTCCATTTGGGAGCGTGCCCTGTTCGTGGTTAGGCTTGTCGTTTCGTTTTGTTTTGGCGGGGACGAGTGCCTGTGCTGCGGCAGGAAGGCGCTCGTCATTCCGCTGTGCAGGTCATGTTGGCTCACATTTTCCGCATATGATTTTTCCCGCAGGTGCGATATGTGTGGGAAAGTGCTTGTAAGCGAGATTTCGGTTTGTTCGTCGTGCAGGCGGGAGCCTGTCATAGCAGCCGTGGAGAAAGTGTTCCCGCTCCATTCCTATAGATTTTGGAAAAAGACACTTCTCTTTGACTGGAAGCTTGGGGGAAAACGAGTTCTTTCGTTCTATTTTGCCTCTCTTCTTGCAAGAAAAATCCGGGAAATAGAGTCGGAGCACGGCTCGTGCTTCATCGTGCCCGTGCCGCCGCGGCCTGGAAAAATCCGCGAGAAGGGCTGGGACCAGGTTCTGGAATTGTGCGCTTTTCTTTCTCTGGGGTGGAACTTCCGTGTCGTCCATCTTTTGCGCAGGCTTTCCAGGACGCAGCAGAAAAAACTTGGCAGATTGGGGCGACTTGGCAAAATCGGAGCGTCGTATGCGCTTACAAAAAGGAAAAAATTGTTGGGGCTTGTGAAAAAAAGTGGGGGGAACGCGATTGTTCTTGACGATGTTATAACAACGGGGGCGACTGTGCAGCGTTGCGCCGAGCTTTTGAAGGAGGCTGGTGTTGGGCGTGTGTTCGCCGTTTCACTTTTCATCGTGGACTAAAAAAGCGTCGCAAAAGCAATTATATTCTCTTTGCAATTTGATAGTTTGTAAGCTATAATGTTTTCATTAAACAGTCATTTTTCTTAAAATATGGGGTACTTGTATGGAGAAAGAAGAAATTGAAGGCTACACAATTGCAGAGGCAATAGCAGAAGCTCGTAGATGTTTGAATTGTCCAAAGCCGCTTTGTCGGACTGGCTGCCCAATCGAGAATGATATTCCGGCATTCAACCATGCAGTTTCTTTGGGAAATATAGGTGACGCCTACAATATAGTTTCTCAGCGGAGCAATTTGCCTGCCATTTGTGGTCGCGTCTGTCCGCATGAGGATCAGTGCGAAGGGCATTGTGTGCTTGCAAAGGCCGGAAAAGGTATAAAAATCGGAAAAATCGAGCGGTTCATTGCTGATTTTGAGGCCGAGGCTAAGTTTGCAAAAGAGGCAAAAATCGTAAAGACCGAGGGAAAAGTCGCAGTCATTGGTTCAGGTCCTGCTGGTCTTACGGTGGCGGGCGATTTGGCCCGCAAAGGATATGAGGTTGTGGTTTACGAGGGCGAGCCTGAGCCGGGCGGAGTTTTGCTCTATGGAATTCCTGAATTCCGTCTTCCAAAGGATGTTGTCCGACGCACGACGAAAAAAATCGAGGAGCTTGGTGTCAAGTTCATCACGAACACTATGGTGGGAACTGATATTACCGTGAACCAGCTTTTCGAGAACGGATTCGATGCCGTGTTCATCGGAACGGGAACGGCTCTTGCAAAGGGGCTTGATATTCCTGGAAAGGACTTGACTGGCGTTATCCAGTCGAACTATCTTCTCAGAATGGTTCGGCTTTATCAGGACGGCGAGGTGCCAAAGGACGAGGTGCCAATCAAGGAAGGTGACGATGTTATTGTTATCGGCGCGGGGAATGTTGCTATGGACGCTTGCCGCACGGCGGTCCGCATGAAGGCAAAGAGCGTTACGGTGGCGTACCGCAAGACGATTGAGTTCATGCGCGCCGCAAAAGCCGAATACGATGGGGCTGTCAAGGATGGCGTTGAATTCAAGTGGGAGCACGCGCCGCTTGAGTTTGTCGGAGAAAACGGCGTGGTTACTGGCTTGAAGTGCCAGACTCCGCAGGGAGAAGTCGTTCTTCCTGCAACAAAGATTCTTCTTGCAATTGGTTCTCGTCCGGCGGCGCGCATTTTGAGCACAACGGAAGGAATTGAGGCCGATGAGGGCGGATTTGTCATCACAAAGCAGCGTCCTTACGGAATGACGACGCACCGCGGTATTTTTGCTGGTGGTGATGTTGTCCACAAGCCTGCAACGGTTGTTTTGGCAATGCGAGAGGCAAAGAAAGTCGCCGTGGGAATCTCAGAATTCCTTGAGGCAAAAAAATTACTTGGTGAATAAATAAAATGAAGATTTGCGAGCGCAAGTCTTTCTGGAGGATATATGGCGGAAAATAAGCAGATTCAGCTTGTTACTTTTCAGCTTGGTGAAGAACTTTATGGCGTTGACATTATGGACGTAAAAGAGATCGTTAAGGTCTGTGCTGTTCGTCCAATCCCGAATGCGCCGTATTATGTGGAAGGAATTTTCAATCTTCGTAGTGAGATTATCCCGGTCATCAATCTGCACAAACGCTTTCAGATTAAAAAGTTGGAGCAGACTGACGAAGAGAGCGAGTTTGAGGGCGGATTTATCATTTTGAACATCGATGACAACAAAATCGGTATCATCATCGACAAGATTGCCCGCGTTGTCGCTATCAATACAGACGAAATCAAAGCTCCGCCACAGATGATAAGCGGAATCGGTACGGAATACATCAGTGGGGTTATCCGTCAGGAATCAAGATACTTGATTATGCTTGACATCCGCAGACTCTTCAATGCAAGCGAGTTGAGCCGAATCATCAATCCTGAGAGTGTTGCCGAAGAATAATGATTCTGACTTTCAGTTATACAATCCTTCGGAAAGAGATGGATGCGGTTCTCACATGTATGGTCGATGAAAAAATCGGGCCCGGGGAACTGAACCAGAAACTTGTCCAAACGGTGAAAGAGGCGGTCGGTTGTGATGGTGCTGTGGCTTTCAGAAGTTCAAGCATCGCGCTTTCATATGCGCTCAGGGCTTTGAATCTTGAAGCGGGCAGTTCCATCATGATTTCCGCGCTTGCGGACGATTGGCAGTATGCGGCTGTGGAATCATGTGGTTTCAAGCCGCTTGTCCTCGATGTGGATGAGGACTGTGCCCTTGTTACGGCTGAGAGTGTCGAGAACGGAATCAAGCAGGGCGGTCGCCTTTTGATTTTGTCCGAGAATTTTGGAATTATGCCGGAAGCGGAGGAAATGCAGAAAATTCTTTCGCTGGGAGTTCCCGTTATCGAGGATATTTCAAAATCCTTCGGTTCCACAATTACTTTTCCTCCATCCGAAGAAAATGCCGAGGCTGTCGTTGCAAAAGCGGGAACGTTCGGTGTGTTCTCAATTTTGGGGCTTGAAGAGTTTGATACTATTACCGGTGGCGGCGGGGCTGTCCTGCTTGCGCCAAAAAAACGGAATTGGACTGCGGTTAAGAGCTTTGTCGAAACCGCGTTGGGCACTGATATTCTGCCAGACATCAACAGTTCTCTTGCATGGGTTCAAATAAAGGAATTCGAACGGAACGAAGCCCTTCGGAAGACTATTTTTGAGATGTATGCCCATGCGCTTCGGAACGGAAAAAACAAGACGTTCGTCCGTGGTTCTCTGGAGGAATCCACGGTGTGGTCGTTTCCGGTGGTTCTTGCCGGCAGCGTCAAGGACGCAAAGCAATATGCGAACAAGAAGGACGTTGCTATTACGGCGGCGTTTGAACATTCGGTGATTGCCGTGCATGGGGAAGAATTTGCGGAGCCTTGTATTCACGCAAAATCTTTGTATCTTCGGTGTGTGCTTTTTCCGCTTTATCCGCGTCTCGGATCGGAAGCTGCCACAAAAATTGCAAAAGTGTTGGGAACATTGCCATAAGTCATGTCTTACAAGAAATGCATTATCGTTGTTAATTCGTACAAAGAGGATTCCAAAAGTTTGGGAGCGGTGGTCAAGGAATATCTGGCAACAAAAGATATTCATGCGGATATTTTCATGTTCAATGGGTTTTCTGAGCAATATCCGTTCCATGGGTATGATTTCGTAATCACAATGGGGGGCGATGGAACTGTTCTCTTTGCGGCGCGTGGATGTGCGTTCCTGGGAATTCCCATTTTTCCGGTCAATTTCGGTTCCTTCGGCTTCATTGCGAGCGTACAAAAGGACGAGTGGAAGAAGGAGCTTGACTCCTTCCTGCGCGGGGATGTGTTCGTTGATGAGCGTTCCATGCTGCAGGCGGATTTGGTGCGCGGCGGAAGCAGGCGGCTCAGTTCCATCGGCTTGAACGACATTGTGGTGAGTGCGCGGACGGCAGCCCACACCATTTCTTTCACCGTGTCATACGGGAATGTGCCGCTGGGCGACTTCAAGGCCGACGGCATCATCATCTCCACGGCAACAGGCTCCACGGCTTATTCTGCGAGCGCGGGCGGCCCCATTATCGACCCGGGGCTTGACGCGATGGTTCTCACGGTCATCAACGCCTTTTCTCTTTCAAGCAGGCCTATTGTCCTAAGCCCCGACGGAGAAATCGAGATTGAGATATTGCCTTCCAGGGTCTCTGGTGTTGTCATTTCTGTTGACGGACAAATCCCCATCGATTTGCATGTGGGTGACAAGATTCGTGTTCGGCAGATAAAAGAGAAGGCAAGGCTCGTGGGCTGCACGAAGGAAAAATTCTACAATGCATTGCGCTCAAAATTGAACTGGTCAGGAGGACCACAACATGCTTGAGGATCTTTCAATAAAAGATTTCGCTCTTATTGACAGTGCTTCAATAGATTTCAATACGGGATTCACCGTTCTTTCTGGCGAGACCGGAGCGGGAAAGTCCCTGCTCATCGGCGCACTCACGTTCCTCTTGGGCGGCAAGTGCGGCGTGGAGCAGATTCGCGCTGGCTGCCACGAAGCGACAGTGAGCGCAACATTTTATCTTGGCGAGAATACGGCGGTACGCGCTGTGGAAGTCGGCTCCGACATTGAGCCGATGAACGCGTTCGAGTGGCTTGACCTGCATGGCATCCCCTTCGAGGACAACAGGATTGTACTGCGCCGCTACATCCGCGAGAGCGGAAAGTCCGGCGCGTGGATTGGGAGCACTGCCGTGACGAGAGCCGATTTGTCCTCATTCTGCTCGTTCCTTGTGGATATTCATGGGCAGCACGAGCACCAGAATCTGATGAAAGTTTCGGAGCACCGAAAATTCCTTGATTCGTACGCGGGCTTGGTTGAGACTGTTCAGGATTTCACGGCTCTTTATTCCGAGCTTGTGCAAAAGCGCAGGCGGCTTGACGAACTGAATGCGGACGACAAGGACAGGGCGCAGCGAATCGAGCTTTTGAGCTTTGCCATAAAGGAGATTTCAGACGCAAAGCTCAAAAACGGCGAAGACAAGGAGCTTGACGAGGAGGAGACAAAGCTTTCGTCCTTTGAGAAATTGTATTCTGACATTGAGCAGGTGAATTCCATTCTTGACGGCGGCGATGGGAACGGGATTGTTTCTGCGCTCAAGCGGATTCGGGGCACGGCGGAACACGCCGTATCGTTGGACAAAAATTTGAGTGCGCTGAACGAGCGGCTTGACAGCGCGTTTTACGAGATTTCGGACATTGCCAACGAATACCGCTCCTATGCCGGAGGCCTTGTGTTCGATCCGGAGCGGCTCGCCCAAGTGCAGGAGCGGCAGACGCTCATATACAACCTAAAGAAAAAATACGCATCCTCGGTGTCCGCCCCAATCGAGGAAGTGATTTCGTATCTTTCCGAGGCGGAGGAAAAGCTTTCTCGCCTTGACGCTGGGGAAGCCGACAAGGAGAGCCTGAAAAGCGAAATCTCCGCGCTGGAAAAAGAGATTTTCACTCGGGCAAAGGACATTTCGTCAAGGCGAAAGGAAGCCGCATCGCGAATGTCGAAAGGTGTGGTGTCTGTTCTTGCAAAGCTCGGCATGGCATCAACACGCTTTGCCGTGAAGGTCTCCGACAAGGAGGAGAGCGAGCAGATGCAGAAAATCGGGCCTTACGGTTCCGACGACGTGGAATTCCTGATTTCTGCGAATCCCGGCCAGCCGCTCCAGCCGCTTGCCAAGATTGCGTCCGGCGGCGAGTTGAGCCGCGTCATGCTTTCGCTCAAGACAATCCTCGCGTCCTCGGATCCTGTGGGCACTATGATTTTTGACGAGATTGACACTGGTATTGGCGGGGAAGTGGCTGTTTCAATCGGCAGCCATCTGAAAAATCTTGCGGAAAAACGGCAAGTTTTGTGCATTACGCACCTAGCGAGCATTGCGGTTTATGCCGATAATCAACTGAAGATTCAGAAGTCCGTGACGGACGGGATGACACAGACGCGCGTGTTTCCCATTGAGGGGGAGGAGCGCGTTCAGGAAATTGCTCGAATGCTTTCCGGGGATGCTGTCAGTTCGGCATCGCTGGATCATGCGAGGTCTATGCTTGGAAAATTCAGTTGATTCGAGGTAGGAAATGGCGAAAATCAGTAGTGAAAGCAGGGAACTTTTAAAAATCAAAACCGAGCCTTACAAAGAAAGAATCTCGGTTGCGCTTGGAAAAGAAAAATCTGTGCTTGCTTCCATTCAGGCGAACGGCGAGGGGGCTGAGTACAAGAAATTCGAGCTTTCGGAAGAGATGATTTACATCGCGACGCTCTACATCGCAATCAACAATCTGTCCGTGGCCATTCTCGGACCAAAGGACAACGAGGCATTGAACGATGCCCGAAAAATCCTGTACAAGGCAATCATCTATTTGGAGGAAATAGTCAGCTCCTTTGTTGATGTGCAGTACTCGGAGATTGAGGACAAGGTTGCGACAATCGCAAATATTTCCATAGAAAAGCGGTTCGCGCTGGTGAGAAAGCTCGGGCTTGCAATCCGGCTCCTTGAGGATGCGTTCGGTGACAATTCAAAGTGGAAGTGGTCGTTCGTTGAGATTAACGGCAGGTTCACCACCGTGGCAAAAAATCTCATCGACATGAAGCAGGCGTGCAAGGATTTCTTTGAGCCTAGTTCGGCCGACTACGAAAATTCAGTTTTGTACATTCGATTGATAAAGAAGCTGCTTGACCAGTCCGCGACGCAGTACCGTGACCGCTACGAGCTGTCAACGCACCGTGTTGACGATATGCGCCTTGCAATCAACTACTTGAGCGCGTCCCGCCGTGTTTCCATTTTGATTGGGAATTCGGACGAGGCCGAGGAAATCAAGAAGAAGGGCGCGGTCTGGAAGGGCAAGATGGATTCCGACCAGAAGGCTGGAATCTCAAGCTGATTCGTGCGGAACAACACCGCGCGCTCATGCGGGACTGCATATGATTGACAAGAGACTGATTCTGAAAATTTTCGAGGCGTTTTCAATCCAGCGGTGGACTGATTTGGTGCGCCCGTTTGAAATCGTTGAGATGGACAAGGCGGCCGAAAAAATGGTGGCTGCGTACATCATCGGAAAGTTCGAGGAGCAAAACGGAAAAAAAATCGACTGGAATTGGATGATGTACGCGTCGTTTTTCGACTTGCTCAAAAAAATCATGCTGTGCGACATGAAGTCGCCTGTCCAGAAAATGCTCCGCTGCGACTATCCCCTTGAATACATCAAGCTCAATGAATGGGTTCTGGAGCGGTACCGCAATATGCTTGACGACGAGTTGTTCCATGCGTTCAAGGCATATTTGGCAGGCGGCGAAACGCGCTATACAGGCGACAACCCGGACATTTTTCTTTCTTCCCGCGTACTTCGCGCTGCGCACAAATTTTCCACGCTCCGAGAGCTTGAGATGATTTCCATCATGAACGAGGAGGCGCGGCTCACGAAAATCAGGCAGGAAATCAACGAGGACATACGCCCATACCTTGATTTGGAGGGGCTTAAGCGGTTGATGGCGCATGAGCGTCCCTTTGAGCTGATTATGAAAATAGAGCAGCTCCGCTTCCAGACGCGATGGAACCAGACACCTCGCATACCCAAGACATCTGTTCTGGGGCACTGCTTCTTCGTTGCCATAACGACGCTTCTCCTGGTGCGGGACGCGCGGATTGACGGAAAGGAAGTCAAATACTGCGACAAGCGCTTGTTCAACGACTTTTTCTCGGCTTTGTTCCACGATTTGCCGGAGGCCGTCACCCGCGACATCATTTCGCCGGTCAAGCAGGCTACGGACGGGCTTCCGGGCATTGTAAAGTGCATTGAGGACGAAATCGTAAAAAAAGACCTCGTTCCGCTCATGGAAGATTTTTTTGTCGATGAGATATTGTATTTCACGAGCGACGAATTTGAGAACAGAATCAGGACGAAGGAACTTGACGGCTCGTTTTCCAGCGAAAATGTGGAATGGAACGATTTGTGCGAAATCTACAACAAGAACGAATACTCCCCCGTTGACGGAAAGACTGTGCGGATTGCGGATCATCTCAGCGCACTCATTGAGGCGGACAGTTCCATAAAGCACGGAATCACGAGCAGCCATTTGGTGAGCGGGAAAGAAGGCACGATGAAGCATTACCTGAAAACGCCGATTATAAACGGAATCGACGTGGCTGGGCTTTTCTATTCGGTTATCGAGTGAGCGTATGGCGGACGATTCTGGAACTTATGTCTTTTTTGTTGGTGCAGGTCCTGGAGCCGTGGATTTAATCACGGTTCGTGGCGTGCGTCTTTTGGAAAAAGCCGATGTAATCGTGTGGGCTGGAAGCCTTGTGAACGGCGAGCTTTTGGATTTTGCCAGAAAGGATGCGGCCGTGTTCGACAGCTCCACGATGAGCCTTGAAGAGACGACTCGCGTTTTGTGCGAGGCGAGCTCGGCAAAGAAGCTGTGCGTGCGTCTCCACACCGGCGACCCTTCGATTTTCGGCGCAATCCGCGAGCAGATGGAAGAACTTGACGTGCGCGGGGTGCGCTACGAGGTGGTTCCTGGCGTGTCGTCCTTTTCCGCCGCCGCCGCCGTGCTCAAGACCGAGTACACCGTTCCAGAGATAAGCCAGAGCCTCATCATCACGCGCATGGAAGGGCGCACGCCTGTTCCTGGGCGGGAGAGACTGCGCGCGATGGCGGCTCATGGCACAAGCATGGCTCTTTTCCTTTCTAGCTCCATGATTGAGTCCGTGGTGGACGAGCTTCTTTTGGGCGGGGTATACACGAAGGAAACGCCTGCCGCCGTGGTCTACAAGGCAACATGGAAAGGCGAGAGGACAATCCGCGGCATCCTTGGCGACATCGCGAAAAAGTGCGTGGATGCCGGGATAAAAAAGACTGCGCTCATTTTGGTGGGCGAGTTTTTGGGCGCAGCGTACAACAAAAGCAAGCTCTACGACAAGACGTTTGAAACCGGTTTTAGAAAAAGAAGGGACGTTTAGGCGCAATGCGGTACGAGTCGATTTTTGCCGTATGTTTCACGCGCCAGGGGCGGGACGTGATGGGGCAGGTGCGTTCCGCGCTTTCGGCATTGTGCGCGCCTGAGTTTTCTGTTTTGTGCGCCTTCGGTCCGTCCCACCGCCCCCTGTGTGATTTTGTGCGGGAATCCTTTGATGTGGCCCATTCTGGGAAAAAAACGCTTCTAATTTTTGTGGGCGCATGTGGCATTGCCGTCCGCTCCATCGCGCCGTTTCTGGAAAAAAAAACTGTTGACCCGGCTGTTTTGTGCGTGGACGACGGCGGGCGGTTCGTCATCCCCGTTTTGAGCGGGCACATTGGCGGGGCGAACGAGGCTGCAAAGGCCCTTGCGGGCAGTCTTGGGGCAACTCCCGTCATCACAACGTCCACGGACGTGAACGGGGCGTGGGCGTACGACTCGTGGTGCGTGGGCCACGGAAAAAAAATCAAAAATACCGATGTCATAAAGGATGTCGCCTCCCGTGTCCTTCGCGGCGAAAAAATATTTTCCGTGGGCGTGGGCTGCAAGAAAGGCACTGATTCCAATGCGCTTGCCGCGTTCATTCAGGAGGTGTTTTTTGACAACGATTTGGATTTTTCGCTCTTGCGCTCGGTTTCTTCAATAGATGTGAAAAAAAATGAGCGGGCGATTCTTGATTTTGCCCGGGCGCAGGGAGTTTCCTGCGCCTTCTATTCAAGCGGCGAGCTTAATATGATTTCTGGCGATTTTTCATCTTCTGCCTTCGTGCGGGAGCGTGTGGGGGTGGATTGCGTCTGCGAGCGGGCCGCTGTTGCGTCGTCCATGCACTCCGAGCTGCTTGTGGGCAAGTGCGCGTTTTCCGGGATGACCGTCGCCATTGCATTGTGATTTTTTTTAATGTGATATTGACTAAAATGTGAGATTTTTGGTATATTCTATTCATCGATGTTACGGTGCCTGTAGTTCAGGGGTAGAGCGCCAGATTGTGGATCTGGTTGTCGAGGGTTCAAATCCCTCCAGGCACCCTTCGACACTGGTTCTAGGAACCACGACCGAAGAAATGCGTTCGTAGCTCAACTGGATAGAGCAACGGACTTCGAATCCGTAGGTTGCACGTTCGACCCGTGTCGGACGCATTGACA
>JAFPYB010000043.1 GCA_017412405.1 Treponema sp.
GGCTGCCCCATTTGTGGGGACAGCCCTGCCTTTGCGTAAAATCCCGCACGGCTGGAAAAAAGAAGCGTTGTCTGAAGTATTCTAGACACAAAGATTCTTGTATTTTGTCTACTAAATAGTTGAATAGCTGAATTGTTAAAAAGCCCGCACTGCGCAAACATACCTGCTTGTGGAGTACTTGCTGTAGCCGTACCAGTCCCCATAGCTGAAACCGAGGCCGGATGCGTAATCATCGTCGGAAGCGTACTGGGACGACGACCAGTAGTATTTTGACAAGTCAAATCCTGTTCCAGCACAAAGAGCTATCGCATTATTCAAGTCGGTCCTTTTGGTCCAGATTTGGAACAGCTCGGCAATGCTCGGAAGATACCAGCCGCTCTCGTAGTCCGTTCCGCTCACGCGGCTCCCTGTCTGGCTCTTGTAGTTCTCCGCGAAGTAGAACGCGGGGTAGCTCGCCGCGGTCGCAGTGTCGTCGGTGACCGTGTTGTCGGTGATGGATTTGTTGCGCAGGAAATCGCTGATTTTCAAAAGGTTGTCGCTTCCGTTCCTGTCGCCCGTGAAAGTGAGGCTGCCCGCGCTTCCGCTTGCTGGGCACTGTATCGTGTCGATGTCCCAGCTGTAGGCACTCGCGCTGTTCAGGCACCAGGCAAGCCCGCTCTGGTTTTGGGCCAGGCCCACGCCCAGGGTGCGGCTCGTGGCGGTGTTGTCACCGGAGTTCAAGCCCGTTCCCACATAGAAAATCACCGCGACTGCGGCGGATTTCTGGTCGTCGGTGAGCGTCAGGCCGTCCGCATACGGCGTTGCGCTTCCGTCGTTGAACACTATGTCGCCCACCGCTTTCGCCTCGCTAGGCTCTTTCGTTCCAATCCAGCCGAATTCTGCCGTCACCGTCACGTTCTTGGCAGGCATGGCGAACGTGAACTCGCGCGTTCCTGCGGTGACGGAGGCTACCTGCTCCGTTCCGTCTATTTTGAGCGATTTTAGCCGCGCCGTTCCGCTCGGCTTTGCCGTGAGCGTCACGGTGCTTCCCTCAGCAACCCCCGTTGTCTTGTCGGCCGTCACGCCCCCGTTGGTCGAAGTTTCCACCGTCACCTTGTACGTCGCGCTGCCCCCATCAATCCATCTGGCGTAGAGCGTGATGTTTTTCGTTATTTTTGTCGTGAAGCTGAACTCGCTCGCAAGCCCGCTGTCGGCGTACCAGCCGCCGAAGTCGCAGCCGTCCTTTTTGGGGTCTTCCGGCTTCTTGGCGGTCTCCCCGGCCGCCACCGTCTGCGGGTCCACCGCGCTCCCGCCGTTCGTCTCGAAGGTGACGGTGTAGCTTGTGCCGCCGCTTGTTCCAACGTAGCTCGTCCCGCCCGAGCATGAGACGAGAGAAATGAATCCGAGGACGGAAAGCAACGCCGCCGCCCTCCCTTTGAAATGCTTCATAAGCACTTCCTCCTTAAATTGAATTTGCCTTCATTATAAGACTTTCGGGGCGGTTGTTCCATACGCTATTTCCATTTCTTTTTCTCTAGTTTTAAGGCGTTTTTTTTCAGGCCGAAATGCTTTGAAAGATGCTCCGCGAAGTGTTTTTTCAGCACCGTGACGCGCAACTTCCATGATTTGTACTGGCGCAAAATGCCGAGATACGAATTTATGCTTGCAAGAACCGCAATTTTTTCATTGCGGCTCGGCTTGTGGTCATGCGCAAGGCGCTCGAACTGCTCCGACTTTTGGGCAAAATTTTTTTGAATCCGTTTGCCTGCCAGAATGAGGTTCGGTTTTATGAACGCTCCCAAAAAAGGCACTCCTTTTTTGGCTTCCTGCAAGTAGATTTTCCTGGGATGGAGCGTCAAACCAAGCTCATCTTTTAAAAACGTTCGGATTTTTGGAATCAGATACTTGAGGTAACTTTTGCTTTCATGCACAATCACAAAGTCGTCCACATAGCGCACATATCGTTTTATGCCGAGCGTATGCTTGATGTAATGGTCGAATTCGGTCAAGAAAAAATTGGCGAACACTTGGCTCGTAAGATTCCCGATTGGAAGTCCGCAGCCCTGCTTCGCCGTAAAAAGCGATTTGTCTCGTGGAAGTCCTTTCCACGCGGATTTCGGGCTTTTTAAGCTCACTTGTTTTGTCGGGTCGTTGAACACGATTTCTTTTGCAAGGTAGGTCACAAAACTGATTTTTTCCTCAATTTCTGCAAGGTCAAAAATCCATCCGCCTTTTTGAATTTTTCCCTGCCCCTTTTCCTGGCTTTTCTTGCAGAGATACGCACGGTAGTCAGTTTGGATAAACCGCTCCAGTTTTTTGTACAGAAGCGTTCGGTTTATGCTCATGAAGTAGCCTTTGATGTCAAGTTTCAGAATGTAGGATTCTTTTTTGCAGTTGCGCGTCGCGCTGTTCACAAAATGAGAAAGCCGTTTTATTGCGGCAAGCGTTCCTTTTCCGGTGCGGCAGGCAAAACTGTCTTTTATAAAAAATCTTTCAAAGCAGGGGTTAAGTTTGTCAATCAGAATGTGGTGAACGATTCTGTCCTTAAACGGGGCTGCAAAAATCTCGCGCTTGACGGGCTTTTCCACGATGAAGCAGTTGCAGCTTCCTGGTTTCCAACGCCTTTGGTTAAGTTCATCGCACAGTTCTAGGAGATTCCGCTCATAATCGATTTCAAAGGCAAGAGCGCCTGCCGCACGGCGTTTTGTTGCGCGGCAAGCAAAGTAGATTTCAAAAATCTCGTCATAAGAAAGGCTGGCTTTTTCCACCCCCCCCTCTCCCCTCGAAAGAGCGCTAGAACTTAATCTTCCTGTCGGAACCCTTGTAATATTCCTCACGAAGCTCGCGCACCTGAGCGTCCGCCATGTAGTCGTCGAAAGGCATCATGCGGTCGATTATGCCCTTTGGAGTGATTTCGATGATTCTGTTCGCGATTGTCGAGATGAACTCGTGGTCATGGCTGGTGAAGAGAATGACGCCAGGGAAGCTCACGAGAGCCTGGTTCAAGCTCTCAATGGCCTCAAGGTCAAGGTGGTTCGTGGGGTCGTCAAGAATCAGCACGTTCGCATTCGTGAGCATCATCTTTGAAAGCATACAGCGCACTTTCTCGCCGCCCGACAAGACCTTCACCTTCTTCAGCGATTCGTCGCCGGAAAAAAGCATACGCCCCAAGAATCCGCGCACATACGCGTCATCCTGCTCCTTCGAGAACTGCTTGAGCCATTCGGTGATGTTCATGTCGTTGTCAAAATACTTGTTGTTGTCCCGCCCCAGGTAAGTGAAGCTCGTCGTCTGCCCCCAGAAATATTCGCCGGATTCGGCCTTTGTCTCGCCTGAAATGATGTCGAACAGGGATGAGATTGAATTGTGCTCCACTCCCACGAAAGCAACTTTGTCCGTGCGGTTGATTTTCAGGTCGAAGTCCTTCAAGAGCTGAACGCCGTCGTCGTCCTTCGAGTTGAGCTTTCGCACCTCAAGGACGTTGTTTCCAATGTCGCGCTCAGGCTTGAACTGCACGAAGGGGAATTTCCTGCTCGTGACGGGCAAATCCTCAAGCTCCAGCTTCTCAAGAACTTTCTTACGGCTCGTTGCCTGCCTTGACTTTGCCGCGTTTGAAGCGAAACGCTGGATGAACTCCTTGAGGTCCTTTGCCTTCTCCTCGTTCTTCTTTTTCTGGTCTTTTGCCTGTTTTTGCAGAATCTGGCTCATCTGATAC
>JAFPYB010000044.1 GCA_017412405.1 Treponema sp.
GATTGTTTGCAGGAATTCCTTCCTGTCACAGATTTTCAAGATGAAGATAAATCCCGTGAGGCTCATGCAGCAGCTGGCCGCCACCGATGCAAGCGGGCGCGAGAACGCAAAGAACACATGGATGAACGCCACGGGAACAAAATAATTTATTTTGTCCGTGAAAAAAAGACAGAGAATGCTGAACACGAGCGTGATAATCGGATAGAACCACGGGAACGCCGATGTGCCGTCAGTTCCTGCCACTGTGTCCTTGAAGGCTGAAAGCTCCCGCACAGATTTGTGCACGGCGGAAGAAAATTTTTGCGGCACATAGAACACCATGAGCGACTGGGTGTCGTCTGAAAAAAAATGCTCGCGGGTGAACAAGTATGAATCGTGGGGTTGCGCTTGAATCGGCGCAAATTCCGAGATTTTTGGTATGGCGAGTCTGTTCTTTGAGAGCACTGTTTTCACGCCGTTTTTTTCAAGTGTGGCTATGACCGAATCCTCGGTCAATTCGTTTGAATTGACGTATACGAGAAGATAATCTTTCCAGTGGTGCGATTCCGGCACTGTCCTGAACGTGTTGAACAGAAAGAGGGAGAGAAAACAAACAAAAACTGGAATTATTATTTTCAGCTGAGACTTCATCTTTTGCCACTATAAAACGGAAAACGCCACTCCCATGAAAAATCCCAGAACGCTTCCGATGAACACTTCCAACGGCGTGTGTCCGTTCACTTCCTTGAGCTTCTTGAAATCATCGTAGATGCCTTTTTCCTTGAGGATTTCCCCCACTTCGTTCAGACGCTTTGCCTGGATTCCGCTTGCAAGTCGCACTCCCACCGCATCGCGTATTGTGACGACGTAGAAGACAAATGTGAGGATGAACAGGTCGGAGTTGATTCCCGCCCTGAACCCAATACAGGTGCAGACACACGCAGTTACAGCCGAGTGAGAGGAAGGCATGCTTCCCGTCCGCCAAAAAAGCAGTTCGAGCAGCTCTTTTACGCTGTGGACTTTTCCCTTGAGGATTTTTATGACCGTCTTGATGAACTGGGCACTGACCCAGCTAAAAACGCAGGCGAGAAAAACGGGACTTTTTAAGAGAATCTGGATTTGAGTTCCTGCATTTGAAAACATTCTTTGATTTTATCAGTCTGGACTGTTTTATTCAATTAAAATACTGTGATATGATTGATTTATGGATTTTATGGTGTTCCAAGCGGGAAAAAATGACGATGGACGGCGGATTGACAGAATCCTAAAGACAATTCTCCCCGCCTCCCCGCTTTCGGCTGTATACAAATCCCTCAGAAAAGGGCTAATCAAGGTGAACGGGCGCAAAGTCGATGCTGCCTTCAAGGTTGCTCTTGGAGACGAAATCACTGTGGCGCAGTTTCTCCTGGCTGCCAAAAGTGGTGCGGAAAGCAAGGTCGCAAGAGAGTCTGGGCGCGTGAAAAAAAACATTCCGACGGGTATGGTTGTGTTCCGAAACGAGCATCTTTTGATTTTGGACAAGCCGTATGATGTGCCGGTCCAACCCAGCGCGGACAGAACGCTCGTGTCGCTTTCCGCGCTCGTGCAGGATGATTTTTTGGCGCAGGAGAAGGATGCGTCGCTGGCATTTCGGCCTGGGCCGCTCCATCGGCTGGACAGGAAAACGACGGGACTTGTGGCCTTCTCCCAGAGCATTGACGGCGCGCGTATTTTTTCAGGATGGATTAAGAACCATGCGCTTGAGAAAATCTATCTGGGGCTTGTTCTGGGGCGCATGGAGCAAGAGGAGTCGTGGGTTGATAAAATCGAGAAAAATGATGGCGGCGTGGGTGCGTTCCATACCGTGCGCATTGTGGAAGGTGCGGAGCCTGGGGGAAAATCTGCCGACACATATGCCGTTCCTCTATCCCACGGAACGCTCCGCGGCCATGACGTGACGCTCGTGAAATTTGCCATTGGCTCGGGGCGGACGCATCAAATACGCTCCCAGTCGGCAGCTCATGGTTTTCCGCTGTTGGGTGACGGCGCGTATGGCGGGCGGAATGCTTCAATCAATCTGGCGCGGGAATTTTTTCTCCATGCCCACGAGCTTAGGTTTCCTCAATGCTCCGAGCGCGATTTTTTGGGGCTTCCCGAAAAACTGGTATGCCCGCTTTCGGAGGATTTTGATGCTGTCCTGCGCCAGTGCGGAATAACACGA
>JAFPYB010000045.1 GCA_017412405.1 Treponema sp.
TAACGGTATCGGACCTGGATACATCGCAACTCCACAGACAGCTCCTCTCCGCGAGAAGCAGGCAGACGGAAGCCGACACCCGTTCGACCAGTTCATCTGTGCAAAAACACCGGCTGGACGCTGGCTCGACGCAGAGGAACTCGCAGGCCCTGCAGTATTCCTGGCTTCTGACGCATCAAACGCAGTAAACGGTCACATTCTCTATGTTGACGGCGGTATCCTCGCTTACATCGGAAAGCAGCCTTCGTAAAAATTACCTCCGTAATTTTTACTTAACGAGAAACTTCTGTTCACCTAAAGGCAAACAGAAGTTTCTCTCTTTGCTTTTATCCTGCATCCTTGCAGAGCATTTTCCACTCCACATCGGAGTGGATTTTTTTTTGTTCACACAGACTAATACCCATAGAATTTCCGAACAGCCAAATCTTTATTGAGAGAACACATCATTTTCAGTATAATAAATTCATTCGATAACTGCGTTATCGGACAGGTCTATTTTCGAGGAATATCATGCCAAAAATCGAAGTAAACGAAAAACTTTTTTTCAATCTTCTTGGAACAAAATACGATTACGACACATTCGAGAAAAAGCTCACGTTCGGAAAGGCGGAGCTTGACGAAAAACCAGACATGACCCAAAGCGAGGATGAGCGGGTCATCAAAATCGAACTGAACGACACAAACCGTCCCGACTTGTGGAGCGCGGGCGGTGTGGCGCGTTGCCTTCGCCTGCACGAGCGGATTGGCGGCGCAAAACGGAGCGATTATTCATCATTCCTTTCCCGCGCCGGAGATATAAAGGATGTGGGAAACAGAGTCATCACCGTGGATGCTTCCCTCAAGAATATCCGCCCGTACATGGTGAGCTTCGTCATTTCAGGAAAGCCCATTGACGAGCCAATGCTCAAGGACATCATTCAGACACAGGAAAAACTCTGCTGGAACTTCGGGCGCAAGCGCAAATCGATTTCCATGGGCGTATACCGCATGGCTCAAATCCAGTGGCCGTGCCACTACAAGGCAGTTGACCCTGACAAAACATCCTTCGTGCCTCTTGCCTGCGACAAACCAATGACATGCCGCCAGATTCTCACAGACCACCCAAAGGGAAAAGATTTTGGCTGGATTATCGCGGACTTGCCACAATTCCCGCTTCTTACCGACGACAAGAACGAAGTGCTTTCAATGGCGCCGGTCATCAACTCCGCAACGCTGGGAGCTGTTCAAGTGGGCGACAAGGACTTGATGGTTGAGCTTACAGGCGACAACATCGAAAATCTCATTTTGTCCGCAAACATTGTGGCCTGCGACTTTTTTGACGCTGGCTATGAAATTTTGCCAGTCAAAGTTGTTCATCCTTACGATACAGGCATGGGAAAAGAAATCGTCGCGCCGTTCTATTTCCAGCCAACAACAAAGGCAACCCTCGCCGCAATCAACAAAAAGCTCGGCTGCGACCTTACCAAAGCAGAGGTCTTGGATGCCCTCGACCGCATGGACAACGATGTTTCTGCCCGTGATTTTGACGCAACGGAAGAAACCGCACCTTATCTCAAAGCAAACAAATCGGACGTTGAGTTCGTGCTTTCTCCAGCACCATACAGAAACGACTTTTTGCACGAAGTCGATGTGATTGAGGATGTAATGATTGGAGTGGGTCTGGACAACTTCAAGCCGGTAAAACCAGATGAGTTCACCATCGGAAAACTCTCACCAGTCACCGTATTCAGCCGCAAGACAAAAGAAATCATGGTCGGCCTGGGCTATCAGGAGATGATTTTCAACTATCTCGGAAGCAAGCGAGACTACATCGACAAGATGAACATCTCGGCCGACAATGTAATTGAAATATTGAACCCGATGAGCGAGAACTACCAGTTCGTGCGCCCGTCGATTATCGCATCCCTCCTGAGAGCAGAAAGCGCAGCGGCAAACGCAATTTTCCCGCACAAAGTCTTTGAGATTGGAAAAGTTGCATTCCTTGACCCAAATGAGAATACAGGAACAAAAACAATCCAGTCCCTGGGATTCTTGACGGCATCAAACAATGCGAACTTTAACGACTTGGCTTCGGAAGTGTCCACCGTGCTCTACTATCTCGACCACAAATACGAGGTAAAAGAGGCAAACGACCCGCGCTTCATCCCTGGAAGGCAAGCTGCCATCATCGTAAATGGCGAGCAAGTCGGAATTTTCGGAGAAGTACATCCGCAGGTGCTTGAAAACTGGCAAATCACAGTACCATGCGCAGCGGGAGAAATCAACGTAGAAGCTCTCATGCCACCGTCAAAAGCATAATCATTCTGTCTGGAAAGGACGCAGCTTGCAATGCAGCTTTTTCAGGCTAAAACGGGTTGTTTCCAAGCTTCCTGGAGTTTTGGGGCAGCCCGTTTTTTTTATACCTTGAACTGGTCAATTTCCTCGCCGATTTTTTGAATTGAATCGTTCATCTCGGCTGAAATATCCGTAAGAGCAGTTCCCGTCTCATTGATTTTTGTTGTGCTCGCATTGATTGAAACAACAGAATTGTTCAACCGAGCCGAATTTTCCTTGAGCCGCTCAACTTCGTTCAAAATCTGCTGGCTTCCTCCGCTCATTTCTTGGGCGGCAACACGCACATCGCTCGTGCTGTCGCTCATGGCGTGAAGCGAATCAAGAACCTGCTTTGAGCCTTCCGCCTGTTCCTCCATAGCCGCCTTTATCTGGCGCACCAGCTCGTCCGTTTCCTTGATGCTCGAAGACACTGACGAGAATGCCTGGCTGGACTCAGAAGACGAAGCAACAACCGTGACAATGGAAGAGCGAATTTTCTTGAGCTGCTCGCCGATTGTCTTTGACTGGATTGAAGACGTTTCGGAAAGTTTTCGGATTTCATCGGCAACAACGGCGAATCCTTTTCCCGCATCGCCAGCGTGGGCAGCCTCAATTGCCGCGTTCATGGCAAGCAAGTTGGTCTGGCTCGCGATTGACGCAATGGCAACGTTCGCTTCCTGGAGCATACCAGATTCCGTCTCAATCTCGCTGATTTGGTCGTTCACAGAAAGCTGCTTTGACGCACCGAGATTTGCCTTTTCCTGCAAATCAACAAACTCTGCCGCCATTTTCTCAATGGACGAGTTGATTGCGCCAATGTTTCCAATCATCTCCTCAGTTGCAGCAGATGCTTCGCTCACGCCAGCCGCCTGGGACTGCACAAGCTGGTCAAGGGACTGGATGTTCGTCGCAATTTGGCTTATGGCTCCCGCCGTACTGTTCACGCTTGAGTTCTGGTCAGAAATAATGACCCGAAGATTCTGAATATTATCGCTGATTTCTTTTATGGAATTCTGCGTGTCGGTTATACTTGCCTGCAAATTCTCGTCAACATTCTGGAGGGATTCTTTTGAATTCTTCACCTCCGCAATGATTTCCTGCAATTTTTCAATGAACTTGTTGAATCCGAATCCCACGGAACCGATTTCATCATGAGTTTTCACCACAATACGTTTCGTCAAATCGGCGTTTCCGCTGGCAATTTTTTCTATGCCTCTTCCCACCACAGAAAGCGGCTTGAATGCAACAATCATCAAAACAACAATGACAAGCAACACGATGAACGCGATGGCAACGTTGCAGATTATGAGCGTCATGCGCACGCGGTTAGTCGATTCAGCAAGTTGGGATTGGGGCACGGCAATTGCCACAGACCAGTTCGTTTTTTCCACAGGAGAGAAACAAACATAATCTTTTTTTCCGGGTTCAACAAAACTGTTTATGTCCGCACTTGCCAATTTTCCCTCCGTCATTTTCTGGGCAATCGGAACAATGTCCCCATGCCCCTCAATGGAATCCGTCAAGAAATTCTTCTGCATCTGGATGGAAGAATCCGGGTGGCACATTGCGGTTCCGTTGCCGGAAAGCATGAACGCATATCCCTTTTCGCCAAGCGAGAATTCGCCAATTTTCTTCTGGATTTTATCTATCAACTTTACGCCGACAAACATACCGACTTTTTTTCCATTTCCATCAAACGCAGGCTTTACGAGCATGATGGAAACTTTCCCTGTCGCCTTTGCAAGAGTAGGATCGGTGATGTAGAAGTCTGCGCCGCCCATGACGGCCTTAAAATACGCCCTGTCGCCGTGGTTGCCCGTTTTTCCCGAGTCGTAGTAACTGTTTCCTGCCGTCGCAATGAAAAGCACATAATCAAGCTCGCTGGAACGGCGGTTCGGCGTTGTAGCCAGCCATGCACCGATTTCATCAGGCGTTCCGAAATTTGTCACGACATCGCATTTCGTATAAAAATCAAGAATATTAAGATTCTCATTGAGCCATGAAGAAACATATGCCGCATAGGAAGATGAAATGATTTTCACATCCGCATCAATTGCCTCAAGCGAGGATTTTCCAACAATCCGCGAAGTCACATCAATCAAAATGAGGAACAAAAAAACGATAATAATACCGGTTACCGCAACAATCCGACGAATGACGCTTTTTTTTCGCATACAGTGCTCCTTTGCAAAAAGTTAAGGAACTGCTGACCAACACATGGCAATCAATCAGCAGTTCCTTGACAAATCAGCAAACTGCGTTCGTAGAAAAGCAGCTTGCAACTGACATTTCACGAACACTGTTATTGCCTACACCTTTTACTATGACTATATCATCGGATTACACCCGTTCGGATATAACAAAAATTTAATATTTAAAGGGATTTTTTAAATTTTCCGAAGTGCTTATTCATGCACTTGAGCGCGGTATTGTGCATTCACTTCCGAGAGAACAGCCGTCCCTCCCTGCTTGTTCCACTGATCGAACGCTTCCTGCAAGCCAGCCTCGTTGATTTCACAACAAATGTACTTTGTGCGAGCCTCCGAAATCAGCTTGTCGAGTTTTGCGCCGCTCTGTGCGTATGTGGGAGAGTTTGCCAAATATGACAATGCCGGATTGAACACGGCCGATTTTTCGTTTTCGGCTATTACCTGAAGTTCTTTGAGCTTGCGGTCAGTCTGTTTTACCGACGGTTTTGCCGCAATGAGAGCATGGGGAATGAAGCACTGAGTCTGGTTCAACGCCGTATACGCCTTTGAGGCCGTTTTGTCCGAATTTGGAACGAGGTAGCCGCCATCAATTTTATACGTCACGTCCTTGAGTCCATAGCCCGCAAGAATGAGCATTTCGTCGTCGCACATTTTGTCAACAAAGTGAAGGCAAGACTCCACCTGCTCCCGCGTTGCAGCAGCTTTCGTGAACACAAGAAATCCGTTGTAGCCGGACGTTGCCAGCGTTGCACCGTTGATTGCGCCAACCAGCGTCATGGCGGCAAATTTGGAGCTGTCCACGACACTTGGCATTTTTTCGCTTTCAAAACCGTCCCAAATACGCCGTCCGCCATCCATAACATCAATAAAAATGCCAGCCTCGCCTTTTTTCACCTGATCCTGCCACTTTTTCGCCTCGCGCGTGCGCCAATCTTTTGGGATAAGGCCTTCTGCGTACAGCTGGCGCATCCAGTCGAGCGCGTCTTTGTACGCGGCAGTCTGATGAACAGGAACGATGTTTCCCTTTTCCTCAACCCATGCGTTTCCGCACCCAAACCAAGTCTGAATTATGTCGAACGGGCCGGTGAAGCTGCACATGGCAAGCCCGAACGTATCGTCCTTGCCGTTTCCGTCGGGGTCGCCCTCGGTAAAGAGCTTCATCATATTGTACACGTCCTCGGGCGTGCGCGGCTCTCCAAGCCCAAATTTCTCAGCCCAGTCAGTCCTGTAGGAAAGTCCGTTCCGCCCAATGTCCCGCGCCTTGTAAAGCCCCACGAGCTTTCCGTTCACTTCAAGACTTTTGCACACATTCTTGTTCGCCTTGGAAAGATTCGGATATTTTGCGCCGTCCCAAATAAATTCATTCAAATCCCACAATAAGCCATCGTTCATTGCATTGACAACGGTTTGGTCAAGCTTGTTCACATGCATGACCATAGGCATGTCCGAGGGGCTTGAAAACACAGCCGATACTTTGTCATTGTACTGGTCGGTGGGAACAAACTGGAAATTCACTTTTGTTCCCGTCCACTGCTCCATATAGCTGATTACTTTTGGGGCGTTGTCACCCGAAAGAGGGTTTCCGTCGTTGTCAACAATCATGAACGAAATTGCGCCTCCCGCCTCGGAACGTGCCGAAGTACGTTTTTCACAGCCAATAACACTCGTCAACACGAACAATACAGAAAATACGGCAGGAACAGCTCTTTTTTTCATGGAATCTCCTTGCAACCCGCACAAGCAGTGTTGCATGACTTAAAATATAAAAGCATATTCTATTCTGCGCAAGTTTTATGGTAAATTTTGACGGTATTGTACTAAAAATAGCCTACTTTGAACCAAAAAAGAATTCTATTATGAAAGAATCAGTAAAAAGTCTAATTGTGCAAGCGAGGAAAAACATGCAGTTGCGCAGTCTAAAAACAAAACTTTTGGTGATGTTGCTGCTGGTTGTCATCATATCGAACACACTTATTGGCGGTGTTGCCCAACTCATATCACGCACAGTCGTTTCGGGCACCGTCAACGAAAACATGGAGAATGTGGCGGCAAAAATCGCAAACGAGATTTATTCAATAAATTCCAGTCAGTTCAATATGCTAGAGTCCCTTGCCACCCAGCCATTCATGAAAGACCCAGATGTATCACTTGAAGAAAAGAACAAGTCGGTGGCGGCAATTGCACGGCGGAATTTGACAAAATTCAAGAACGTAAGCTATTTCGACAAATCGGGAATGACCTACACCTTGGGCGGAGAACTGCAAAACTCCTCCTCCGAAACATTTTTCCGTGAGGCAATGAGCGGAAAGCAGATTGTCTCGGACCCAACTTTTGACAAGAATGCTGGGCAGACGCTCATGTACTATGCAATTCCTGTTTTCAACAGGCACCACGTTCCACAAGGAGTCATTGCGGCAATCACATTCGGAGACTCGCTGTCCCAGATTGTATCTGTCATGCAGGTAGGAAAATCATCCCACCCTATTGTCATCAACATGAAGACTGGAGCTGTCGTCGGCAAATTCGAGTCTGCCGACGGAAACATTGGGCAAATCCCCGACGAGCTGATGCAAACTGTCCGTGCCGGTAAAACAGGGCTCAAATCCTACATTGATTCTTCCACAGGAAAAAAGATGACATGCGCCTACAGACCAGTGGGCGAGAACTGCGACTGGGCTGTATTCTGCGCGGCTCCATACAACGACTATTTCGGTGGGCTTGTAATTTTGAATTATGCAATCCTGTCAATTCTCGTTCTCACAATCATTGCGGCAACAATTGCGTGCATCATTCTGCTCTCTGTCAGTCTCCGCCCGCTCAAAAAAGTCGATGCCTCAATCCACGAGATTGCCACAGGAAATGCAGATTTGACAAAGCGCATAAATGTCCAGACAAAAGACGAAATCGGCTCTATGGTTGATGGCTTCAATATGTTCGTGGCAAAGCTCCAAGCCATAATCTCAAAGCTGCTGCTCTCA
>JAFPYB010000046.1 GCA_017412405.1 Treponema sp.
CATACTCGTAATTCACAGATGAAGTTCGTGAAATTTTTTGAGGATTGCATTGTGCTCATCTGCCGCAGCTTCAAATACAGCAGACAGACAATAAGGGCAATCCAGACTTGTGTTTTTACTGCATTCTCGGACTCACCGAAAAACTTCTTTATCTTAAGGTTCTGCTTGATGGCCTTGAAGAAAATCTCGAT
The DNA here is from genome assembly GCA_017412405.1 of Treponema sp. Taxonomy (GTDB): domain Bacteria; phylum Spirochaetota; class Spirochaetia; order Treponematales; family Treponemataceae; genus Treponema_D. The sequence goes on from JAFPYB010000046.1 coordinate 192, forward strand.
GTTCCAGCGCGCGCGGTACAGCTTTGCAATGTATTCTGCGCTGACGGAAAAATCATTCGTCAGAATCACGATTGCATTTCCGGTCTTCTCATCAATCGATTTTACCCTGCGCAATTCATAAGGGCATTTTTTCTTCGTCTGGCTTCCGGTGAACACTATCGTCTCGTCCTCCGGCACCAGCTCCGATTTTGTCTCGCGCGTCTCTACAACATCGTATCTGGCATTTTCCTTGAGCCTTGTGACGAAAAGGATCCCCTGCTCACAGAACGTGCCGAAACTCTCATAATTGCAGTACCCCATGTCGAACGCGCTTGTGTCGCCTTTCTTCAGGTTCATTTGGACGAGGGTGTTGTTCTCGTGTTCATTCGCGTTCGTTATGAAAAGATAATCCGGGGCGCTGTTGTTTATGTCATATTTCAGGTTGATTTTTATGCCGCTGACAGTGCCCCTGAATTCCGCCCACGGAAAGTCATGCATGTTCAGGCTGATTTCCGTTGCGTCCACCGCGTAGAAATCCTTCCTGAACTTCTTCCTGCCCCTTCTGTCAAGGGTTCCCAGAATCTGGCAGAAGAGCTTCTCGAAAACTTCCGCTGTCCTTGTGTTGTTGGCATATGATAGTGTAGACCGTTTTACCTCATTTGGAATTCCCGGGTGATACAATGCCGTCCTGTTTGAGTTGAGGGAATTGACAAGACTCCTTATTGCAGGTGTCAAAGGACGGCCTGGCATGGCTCAAAACGCTCACCGAAGAAGCCCGCGACGACTACGCCACATTCGACATCCTCAAAGCCTACTACATGGACGAGGAAGAGGACATGTTCTGGGGCGAAGCGCAGCTTGAACTCATCGACTGCATCGGCGCACAGAACTGGATTCTGCGGCAGCTGTAACGCGGGGGAGCGATGGACGAAAAAGAGCAGATTCTTAAGGCAATGCGTGACGCTGGAGAGCCGCTGAACGCAGGAAAAATCGCCGAGCTGACAGGGCTTGACCGAAAGGCAGTTGACAAGGCGATGGACGCAATGAAAAAAAGACGGCAGCATCGTTTCGCCTGTACGCTGCAAATGGCAACCGGCATAAACTTACAGGCACACCAGATTCTGACGGACGGTGTGCCATTTTTTTTGCAAGGAGACCACGGCATGAAATACGCCTACGCATCAAAGACAGGTCATGTTGAGAAAATCGTGCAGAAGCTTGGACTGGCAGATGCAATAAAAATCACGGACGGCACAGAAACCGTTGAGGACGACTACATTCTTTTCACCTACACAACCGGCAAAGGCAAAACCCCAAAACAGGTAGAAGAATTCCTTTCCCACAACAAGAACATTCAGGCAGTTGTAGGAAGTGGAAGCCGCTCAAAAAGCCACGTTGACACATTCAACTTTGCTGCCGACAATATAGGAAAGCAGTACAATGTGCCGGTTCTTGCGCGTCTTGATGGAACTGGCACAGATGAGGAAATCGATTTGCTCAAAGACGCGATTGAAACTTTGTAAAAGAAAAACAGAGGTACACAATGGAAATCAAAGCAGTCAAATTCAGGAAAGACGGATTCTACACGCAGCCCTTTACGTTCGGCGGCGAGGAAGGAATGGAGAAGTTCGACAAGAATGTGCGCTATCGTGGCAGCTTGCAGAACTATCTGATTGACACGGGAAGCGAGGTTATTTTGGTGGACACAGGTCTTCCCGCAGGAACGCCGGAAGAATCGCCCGACGAGAACAGCCCTATATTTACGGGGGTGGACATCTGCTCTTACATGGATGCGCTCGCCGCATTGGGCTACAAGGCGGAGCAGGTTACGAAGATTCTTTTGACGCACAAGCACAATGACCATTCGGGCGAGCTGAAGTCTTTTCCGAACGCAAAGATTTATGTGAACGCGGACGAAATCGGCGC
>JAFPYB010000010.1 GCA_017412405.1 Treponema sp.
GTTCCGTCCGTTGCGGAAATCGTGATTTCCGTGTCTGAGGCGAACGAATGCTCGAACACGATGTCCTCGTAGTCTGATTTGCATACGCTCTTGAATGTCTTGAGGGTGTTCTTCCCGTCCTTGATTTCCATTCCCTTTCCGTCGATGAGCTTTGCGCAGACCGTGATTTTTGACGTGCCGGCTTTTACCGTGAATTTTATGCTGCCGGAATTTCCGTTGGAAATCTGGATGTAGCCGGTTGCCGTGTCTCCGATTGTCCCCTTGATTGGCGTTCCCTTGTACCGGCCCTTGACGTTGGCTCCCACGGTGATGTTGCCCAAGACCTTCTCTGAGCCGAACTTTGTCGTAGTCTCGCCGAACTGCTTTACATGCTCGGTGACAGACCACACTTCGCCTCCGCCCATTGGGGCTGCGAACGCGAGTCCTGCAAAAAGTGCCACTGCCGCAACGGCGGCAAAAATCTTTGAAATTTTCATGATGTTTCTCCTTGTCAATTCTTTGGCGGGATTTTCCTTCCCGCTGGTTTTGCGCCAGCACTCATTTGCTGACCTTTCATTCAATGGTAAGCGGATTGGAGGCTACAATGAAATCAATCTTTTGGATTTTTCTGTCATGCCCGTAGAAAGCATGGCCGGCGCAATCTTGGCGTGTTGCGTTTGGCTTTGATTCGTTGGTATAATAGGAACATGAAAACTTCTGTGCCATTGCGAAAAGATGTCCCGCAAAAAGACAAGTGGGATTTGTCTACGTTGTATGCTTGTGATGATGATTGGGAGAAAGCCCTTGCTTCAATCGATGGTTTGACCGAGAACGTCCTGTCGTTCAAGGGAAAGCTCGGTCAGTCCAGCAGCTCCCTTCTTTCTGCGCTCAAGGCGTTGGAATCGCTTTTCCGCGTGGTGGAAACGGTGTCGAACTACGCGGGTCTTTTGTACACCGCCGATGAAAGCGATGGGGCAAACCAGGACAAGGATGGAAGGTCTACAATCGTCTGTTCTGCCGCATTCTCAAAAATCGCCTTTTTTGACCCGGAGCTTCTTGCAATCCCCGACGAAAAAATCAACGAATGGAAAAATCTTCCGGAATTCAAGGATTATCGCATATATATAGAAAAAACTTTGCACACAAAACCATACACGCTGAGCGAGAAGGAGGAGCGGATTCTGTCGCTCCAGAGCGAGACGAGCCAGACGGCGCACAACACGTTCTCCCTTCTCACCAACGTTGACCTACAGTTTGGCACGGTGAAAGTGGACGGCGAGGAAAAACCCCTCACGCAAAGTTCATGGTCCGTGTTCATGGAGAATCCAAACCGCGCTGTGCGGAAAGAGGCTTACGATAAATTCTACGGTGTGTTCCAGACCCACGAGCACACCCTTGCGTCGCTGTATGCAGGCTCGGTGAACCAGGACGTGTTCATCGCCCGCGCCCGCGGCTACGACTCCGCGCTCCAGTCGCGGCTCTACGGCGACAAGGTGCCGGAATCGGTGTACCGCAATTTGATTGACACGGTGCACAAGAACTTTCCGGCTCTCCATCGGTTCTATGCGCTCAGAAAACGCGTCCTGGGCGTTGACGAGCTTCGGCACTACGATGTGTACGTTCCCCTTGTCAAGCGCGTGAAAACCCACACGTCCTACGAGGAGGCCGTGGAAATATGCCGCAATGCGCTTTCGCCTTTGGGAAGCGAGTACACTGACACCCTCTGCGGCGGGCTTTTGGGCGGCTGGGTTGACCGCTACGAGAACAAGGGCAAGCGGAGCGGGGCGTTTTCAAGCGGCGTGTACACGGGCTACCCGTACATCCTCTTGAACTACAAGGACGATGCAATCCGCGACGTGTTCACGATGGCGCACGAGGGCGGACACTCCATGCACTCATGGTACTCCAAGAACAACAATCCGTTCATGCACTATTCATACACGATTTTTGAGGCGGAAGTCGCGTCCACCTTCAACGAGGAGCTTGTGTTCCAGTACCTGCTCAAGAACGCGACGGACGGGGACATGAAGAAATACCTTCTTTCCATGCGTGCCTCGGACATACTGGCCACGCTCCACCGCCAGACCATGTTCGCCGAGTTCGAGCTGAAAGCCCACGAACTCGTGGAAAAAGGTTCTCCACTTTCGGCTGAAAATATCCGAAAAATATATAGAGGACTCTTGGAACAGTATTTTGGTCCTGACATGGTGTTTGAGCCGAATTCTGACATGGAGGGGCTGCGCATTCCGCATTTCTATGGTGCCTATTATGTCTACAAGTACGCCACAGGAATCTCCGCATCCCTTGCGCTGGCAAAACGCGTCACCGAAGGCGGTAAGACTGAGCTGGACGATTACTTCACGTTCCTGAAATCAGGTGGAAGCCGATACCCGATTGAGAGTCTGAAAGTTGCGGGCGTTGATATGTCATCCACCGCGCCGGTTCAGTCTGCCCTTGATGTCTTTGCGGATTTGGTGGGGCAGCTGGAAAATCTTTTGTAGTTTGGGGAAGTAAATGAGCCTGAAAGAAGAAGTGAAAGATGCATTCTACACATCGTTCAGAACAATTCCGAAAGCGGAGCTTCATCTTCACATTGAAGCCGTCATCAGCCTTGCGTCAATAAAGAAGCTGTATGCGAAAAAGAACGGCTCCGAGCTGTCCGATGAAGCTCTGGAAGAACTTTTCGGCTATGTTGATTTGAACGGATTCATCAATGCTTTCCTTCAGGTTCAGGATATGTTCACGTCGGTTGACGATTTTGACCTCGTTTTCGACGACCTCAAGAACTACATTGTGGAAAACGGCATTGCCTACTGCGAGGCTTTCTTTGCGCCCTCCGCGTTCATCAAGAAGGGCTTCGACTTTGCCGAGATGATGGAAAACTACCGGAAGAACGTGCGACTTATAAAGGAGGCGACCGGCGTGACCGTGAACCTCCTCATGGACGTGTCCCGCACTTTTGGGCTGGAGACGGCGGAGCACAATCTTGATTTGCTCCTTGCCCACCGCATACCCGAGGTGATTGGGATTGGGCTTGGCGGCGCGGAATCCAAGGGGCCTGCGAAGGAATTCGGGCCTGTGTTCCAGCGCGCCAGGAACAACGGGCTTAAGACAGTTGCCCATGCCGGCGAGGACGTGGGGCCTGAGTCTGTGTGGGACACAATCCAGATTCTCCATGCCCAGCGAATAGGGCACGGAACTTCTTCCTTCGAGGACGAGAAGCTCATGGAGACTCTTTCCCAAATGCGCCTCCCTCTTGAAGTGTGCCCCACGAGCAATGTTTTCACCAAAAAGTACGTCGATTCAATAAAAAATCATCCTATACGGCTTTTCTTCGACAAAAAAATCGTCGTCACCGTGAACACGGACGACCCGCTTTTCTTCCGTGTGTCACTTCTCGACGAGTATTGGAACTTGTTCACCCAAGGGAATTTTTCAAAGGAAGAGCTTGTGCAGCTCATATTGAACAGTTTTTCAGCCTCGTTCTTGGACGATGGGGAAAAAGAGCGGCTCTCCCGTGCTGCCAGCGAGACGGCGGAGCGTGTCCTAAAAGATATTCCGTGAAAAATAGCCCATGACAAGCCTCAATGATTTCATCAAACTTGAAAAATACAACTCGCTGTCCTATTTTGACATGGGAATGAGCACTAGAAACTATTCCCTTTGGTCATCGTTCATCATCCCTGACGGCATGGGCGAGGAGGACATCTCAGAGTACACGCGTATGCGCATTGCGGGCGGAAAGGATATGTACAGGCTCTTTTCCCTTTCTGTGTCCGAGTGTGCCGTTGACAACCAGAAAAAAATCGATGGGGTGGTGCCGTTTGATTTTGTGCCGCTCTGCCGCGACCCGGCGGAATTTGTCTCGTTGGTGCAGGAGCTTGGCGAAAAATGCGTGGCGGGCCAGGAAATCTCCTATTTTTTGGGCGTGGATGTGGAAAAAGAGCCGAACTTGTTCCTTGTTGACAGTTTCTTTGAGAGCAATATTTTTTCGGGGCTGAGCCTTTCTGTCCCATCTTCCGAGCAGCCGTCAATCAAGAAAGCTTCGGAGCTTCTTGCTCTTTCCAAAAAATTCAAGAAAAAGGCAAAACTTTCCGTGCCACTTGCCGCGCTCAAAAAAATCGTTGCGGGCGCGGACATTGATTCGGTTCAAATAGTGAATCCTGAATTTGACAGGGAGATGATTGACATAATGCGCGACAAGGGTTTTCAGGCTTTGTTCACTGTTTCAACCGAGCCTTTGGTCATCCGCAAATTCTTCGACTCCGGGGTGGGCGTGTCCCTTGCGTCGGGAAAATATCTTTTTTCCGGGGAAACGCTTTCGACATTCGCATTCCGCCTCTTCTCGTCCGGCTTTTTTTCAAAAGACGAAGTTTCCCTTCTTTTGGGCTTGTCCCACGCATAAAAAACTGAAAGGGCGGAAAAACTGCACGTTTTCTGGTGCGCCCACTGAAATCTTCTTTTTGTTTTCCGATAATGAAATTATGCTTTATACGTTAGGTGGGATTTTAACAGAATATTTTGGGCCTGCGCGTCTTTTGCAGTCCTACACGGTGCTTATTTGTCTTTCTCTCTATTCGGGCTTCCTCCTTGTCCGTTTTGGGCTTCCACGATTTTACGACGTGCTGCCCCACGACCGCGGGCGGGAGTACACGGTGTCCGCAGAAGCCGCGAAGGGAAAACCCACCGGCTCGGGGGTCATCTGGGTGTCATGCTTTGCCGTTCTGAGCCTCATA
>JAFPYB010000047.1 GCA_017412405.1 Treponema sp.
AACGGACGGAACAAACTTCAACCTCAAGGCAATCAAGGTAGAGTAGCTTTCTTCCCCACATTCCCGCCGATTTTTTGCGAACCGCCGGCGGGAAACAAACGCCACGAACAAGCGCACAAAAATCCGCGCCCAAATTTTGTTCGGGGGCTTTTTTACCGACTGACAGAAACTTCGATTTTCAGTAAAATCATCTCTATGGAATTTACACAGGAATCAATCGACGCGCTCAACGTGAACGAAGTCGAAATCATGAAGAAAATCGCAGACGAGCTGAACATCCGTGTCGCTCAGGTCAGCGCAGTCATCAGCTTGGTGAATGAAGGATGCACAATTCCCTTCATTTCTCGCTACCGAAAAGAAAAGCACGACAATTTGAACGAAGTGCAGGTCACAGATTGCGACCACTTGTTCAAATCATATAAGAACCTTGAGGAACGCCGCCTTGAAATCGTCCGCGGCATTTTTGGCCAGGGAAAGCTCACCGATTCCCTCTACAACGCCGCCATGAACGCAAAGACGCTCACCGAGCTTGAGGATTTGTGGGCGCCCTTCAAGAAAAAGAAGAAGACCCGCGGTATGGTTGCCGCCGAGAAGGGACTGGAAGGACTTGCGGACTTCATCGCCGGCGATAACGACAACGCCGCCGTGGAAAAGGAAGCCGAAAAATACATCAAGACGGACAACGAGGATTCCGCGCTCAACGTGGAGTCCGTCAAGGACGCCATTGCGGGCGCGAAGGACATCATCGCCGAGCGCACGAGCCAGGACACGACGAACAGGAGCGACGTGCACGACTTGTACATGATGGGCGGCACAATCGAGACAAAGGGAATCGTTCCCGAGGGACAGGATGCGGAGACTGCCGAGCGCACCTCCACATACAAAATGTACTGGGCCTACTCGGAACCGCTCAACCAGGTAAAGCCGCACCGCATTCTTGCAATAAACCGGGCAGAGCGCGAGAACGCCCTTTCCGTCAACATCAACGTGCCTGTTGACGAGGCGGTGAAACTTTTGCAGAAAAAAGTCAAAATCTCCAACACATACCATTCGGACGCAATCGAGGACGGACTCGTGCGGCTACTCTCCCCCGCCGTCGTGCGAGAAATCAGGAGCGACGAGACGGACGAGGCCGACGACCACGGAATCTCCCTGTTCAGCGAGAACTTGAAGAACCTGCTCCTCACACAGCCAATCAAGGGAAGCCGCGTTCTCGGAATAGACCCTGGAATCCGTACGGGAACAAAGTGCGCAGCCCTCGACGAAACAGGAAAATATTTGGGCTACTTCAAGATTTTCCAAGTGCAGAACCCGGACGATGCATACAACCAGCTGAACCATGCCATAGACAAGTACGACATTCAGGTTGTCGCCGTGGGGAACGGAACTGGAAGCCCGGAGGTCCAGGCGCTCGTTGCAAAAGTCATCAGCGACAACTACGCAAACTCGGACGTGAAGTACACGGTGGTGGACGAATCGGGGGCCTCGGTCTACTCCGCAAGCCCCGTGGCGACGGAAGAGTTTCCGGAGCTTGATTTGACCATTCGTGGCGCAATCAGCATGGGCCGCCGTCTCCAGGATCCGCTGGCGGAACTTGTCAAAATCGACCCGAAAGCAATCGGCGTGGGATTGTACCAGCACGACGTGAACCAGAAAAAGCTCGCCGAGCAGCTGGACGAAGTTGTGGGAAGCGTGGTGAACCAAGTGGGCGTGAACCTGAACACGGCTTCGTACATGCTCTTGAAATACGTTTCCGGAATCAACGCGTCGCTTGCAAAGAAAATCGTCAAGTACCGCGACGAGAACGGAAAAATCACCAGCCGCGAGGACTTGAAGAAAGTGCCGGGCCTGGGACCAAAGGCTTTCGAGCAGTGCGCGGGCTTCCTCAAGATTGCCGAGAGCAAGGACCCGCTTGACAACACATGGGTTCATCCGGAGAACTACGCCGTGGCCCGCGAGGTACTTTCCTACGTCCAGCAGAAAAAATCAGTTCCTGCGGACGTGAAAAAATCCCTCACGGAAAAATACGGAATCGGCGAAACGACGCTCACCGACATCATCGACGAGCTTGGAAAGCCGAACCGCGACCCCCGCGACGGCTACCCGGCTCCAATCATGCAGAAGGGCGTGGTCAAGTTCGAGGATTTGAGCGAAGGAATGAAAGTGACAGGCAAAATCAAGAACGTGGTGGATTTCGGCGCATTCGTTGACATAGGTTTGCACGAAACTGCGCTCATCCACGTCTCCGAGCTTTCGGACAATTTCGTTTCAGACCCGATGGATGTCATCAAAGTCGGTGACGTGAAGGAATTCACGATTATCGCGCTGGACAAAGACAGAATGCGCATCTCGCTCTCGCTCAAAAGCGACGCGCAGAACAGGCTGGGTACGACGAACGAGGGAAAGAAACCCGCCGCCCGCACAGGCGGAAAGAAAATCGTCGTGGTCAAGAAAGGCGACAAGGCAGCGCCCGACCGCCCACGCCAGAACCGCGCGAACCTCGGCTCAAACGACGGCTATTCATACAACCCCTTCGCGGCAGCATTTTCCAAGATAAAAAAATAACGCGGCGCATAGCTACCCGTTCCCTTGCATGGAATTTTGTTCCATGCAAGGGAACAAAACCAATTATCATTGATTTCGAGTTTTTATTTTTATAACCGTATTTTCATATCGAGCGAAACGAAGTGAAGTCAAGATGCCGTTTTCAAAACCCGCCATTTGACCTACATAAAAATGACACGATTCATTGGAAAGAGCCGCTTTTTCAAGCGGCTCCATCACTATAACATATCATGTATGCAGTCTAGGAGAAATCCTGCATGGATATAATATACTCCACAATCGGTATAAAATCAAGATTTTTTGGACCATATCCCAAAAACGAACAAGCTATCAAAAGCTACCATCCGTTCCGCCCAATTCCCAGCACTAAGGAAGATTTACATATTCGTATTGGCCCAGGGAGCGAACTTTCCGGGTGCGCAGGTTGAGCGCGCACTTTTCCGTCACGGCGCAGGACTTTCCGCCCGCAACCCACGCGCGCACCGATTCCGGCATCTTCTTTTTTGAGAGGAACTTGGAAAGATTCTTGTCCGAGACATTGCTCAAATCAGCGTGAAGGCGCACAAACCGCACTTCATCCCCAGAAAGGAGCGCGTCGGCATCACGGTAGAACCCATCCAGCACCACCTCCCCAGTGCCGATTTTTTTCACGCACACGCGCCGGACAACGCCCGCCGCCCCCAAATCGCACACAACATAATTTCCATCGTCAGACACAAAGGAAAACGCCTCGCCCTGAGTACGCGCCGCAAGCTCCGAGGGGCGCAAAAATGCCGCGCCGGGAATACTGCCCGAACCAGCCGCTTTTTCCACGAAAGCAGGGCTCCCCGTAGAAACGCAGAAAAGAATTCCGTTCAGGCGGCTGTACAGCACATCGATTTGCACGCGCCGTCCCGTGTCGCAAAAAGGCGAGAGACATTTTTCGCTCGATTTCGTCCAAACATCGTCCGCATTGAGTTTTTTTGCGCCAGCCGACTTGATTTTCTCAAACGGAACGCCGTCATCGTAGCCGATTATGTACGACGAAAAGCGTTCCATGACACGGGGAAGCTCGGTCTCCCGAGCCTTTGCGTCGCCCGCCAGAACTGAAAACGCATAGCAGCGCACAAGAACCGCCTCGTCGTATGGAAGCGAAAAATTGGCGGCTTCCGAAAGCAAAGGCTTTTCCGCCGCGCCATTAAGACCAACATCCGCCGCCCCTTCTCCCGAAAGCGAGGCTCCCACAGCGGACAGAGAGCAGGCCGGGGAGAAGCATGAAAAATCGTCAAAAGCCAGGACGGGAGGCGAAACATTGTTCAGAGCGTCCGAAAAAGCGATGCCCAGGTTCTCGCGGTAGAGAAAATAATCGCACTCGGGGTTCACCGCGCTCAACGTGCTGTCCGAAAACCCGAAGAAACCCGGCTCGTCGGACACGAAGCTGTATGACACGATTCCCGAGCCAGATTTTATGAAGAAATACTGGTAGGCGTACTGTTTGTACAACCCCGGATAAGTCCCACGGTCAACAATGTCAGTTCGGAACGCAGCATCCGCCTTCACGCGCCGCGCCACGTCCTCGGAAGAAATGTCGTAGATTTCCGGGAGGGCGATTTCCCCCGCAGACGAAAAAATATCCCTCGCCATGCACGAACGGCACGCCTCCCGAAGCCCGTCCCTGCGCTCCGCGTCAGAGCCGCTCCAGGGATGCACATATATGCGGACTTCGCCCACATGGCCGTTGAACTCGACCTTGTAGTTTTTTGACACTGGGGAGCGGCCGTTCACCTGGCGCGGATTCACCACCTCCGCCCAGGATTCTGGGACAGATATTTCAATGGGGAACGACTTTCCATCCGCAGGCGCACTTTCTTTGCCCCACGCCCAAAACGGAAACACACCAAAAGCGGCACAAAACGCCGCAAGCAACAGCAAGGATTTTTTCATGGAGAAATTATAGCACAAATCGAAAATCATGTGGAAAACACATCGTCCAGAACGGTATTGAACCTGTGAAGCAAATTCTTCTTCAATTCGGATTTGTACTCGTCGATGGCGGAAAGAGACGGTTCATCCCCGAGCCTGCAGTCGGCATGGAAAAGCAGGAGCGAATCTATTTCAAGCGCAACCGCAAGACGCTCCAGCATTTGAGGAGACGGAAAACGATTCCCAATCTCAATAGTACCTATATAATTCGTGGAAGTTCCCGCTCGCTCACCAAGCTGTTCTTGCGTTAAATTGCGGAGTTTTCGATACTTCTTGAGATTTTTTGCCAAACATTCTTGAATCCGAGTCATTACAAATCCACTCTCTTAGTATATTATCCAAACAAATTTTTCACTTGACTATTGACCAATAGTATGATTAAAATCATTTATATACTTACAGTACATAAAATATAATAATTTATGTGCAAAAGGAGTTTTTATGAAGAAGTACCGTATGCTCATAGGATTGGTCGTTTTTGTTTCTGTTCTGACTGGTGCACAGGCACAAAACCAGCAACAAGGTCAGTATCAAAACCAATATCCACAAGGACAATATCAAAACCAGCAGGGGCAGTACCAGCAGCAAAATCAATATCCGAACCAAAATCAGCAGTATGGAAATCCGTACTACAACCAATATCAAAACCAGTATGGAAATCCATATCAGCAGCAATACACAGGTCAGTATGCGCCCGGTTCGCAGGAACTGTACAATCACATCAGCAAACTGATTGACGACGATTTGGCAGGAAACAAAAATCAGATTCAAATGCTGGCACTGGGACTTTCAGATTCACAAAAGCAGTCTCTCATCACAAAATACGAGAAATCGGCTGTCGGTCCTTTTTGCCTGAACTTGTTCGTCGGTTACGGGATAGGCTCTTTCGTTCAAGGCGACAAGAAAAGCGGCGCAAGACAATGTGTTCTTCAGGGAATAGGACTTGTATGCATCATTACAGGCGCAATCGTATACGTCAACAACATCGAAGATGAATATGAATACAGCTACTATTACGGATACTCAAAAAAACTAAAGACTGACAACACGCCCGGCCGAGTCGCAGGAATTTCGCTGATGTGCATCGGAAGCGGCCTCGACCTGGGTGGGGCAATCGCAGGTTGTGTCGCTCCATGGAAATTTGCAAACAACTACAACGAGAATCTGCAGGAAGCTTTGAACGGCCATAAAGTATCATTCAACCTTGCGCCTGTCATAGACCCTGTGGGAAAAAACTACGGGCTTATCGCAAGGCTGAGTTTCTGACAAAAACATTTCGTCACGGCGGGAAAAGCAAAAAAGCAGCTGCCCTGCAATTTTGAGCCAAAACCATAGCCAAACCCCAGAAATTGAATTAGAATGAAAATGGTAGCTGTCCAAAAAGTTCGGTTAGCGGTGTCATTCCGAACTCCTATGATATTTGTCAATACCATGAAGTTCCTGACTCCAATAATTAACTAGCTAAACAGAGAGCTTCGTCTGCAAGTTTGTCCACTGCTGCAGAAGCTCTCTTTTCATAAGATGTACCAGTTTTTA
>JAFPYB010000048.1 GCA_017412405.1 Treponema sp.
AATGAAAAAAGCGATTTCAATCTTGTTCGATTTTGGAAGCCCGTTCTTGAGCGACAGGAACGTGTAAACCACGAACAGGACAATCGCAAGATAAATCAATATGTTTACTGCGCCGCCAGGTGTAAAGAACGCAATCGTGGAATTGTAGCCGAACACCGAGAGTATGCCGAAAAAACATTCCTGGAGCGTCACTTTGCCGAATCCCTGGAAGCTCATGGAATTCCACTGGCTGAAATAATACAACCGCTGCAGCACGAGATTGTTCATGGCGTAGCCGACACCGCTTGCCAAAAGCCCCACCGTTGCCGTGAACACAAACCGGTTCTTGAGCCAGAACTGCTTGAAGTCGGTGATGGGCGCGTTTGTTTTTTCCCGCGATTCAATGAACAAAACAGCGCAGAAAAGCGGAATTACTTCTATTATAATGTAGCGGATGCTCGAAAGACCGCACAAAAACGCCCACAGAAAGAAAAAGACCTTGAACGCTCGCGGGTGCGAAAGATTTTTGCCCATGTTCAGCTTGATGAAATTTGCAACATAGATTATGCCGAAAATCGCGTGGGGAACGTAATAGTTCTCACCCGCGCCCACATGCCAGCAGATGACGGAGTAGGGGATGAAAATCAATATGCACGAAAGATATTTGAGCCAGAACTGCTTGATTTCAAGCTGGTTCAAAAGATACCAGCAGGCAAAGAAAATTGCCGCGCAGGTGAAAAAAGACTGAATCGTTTTGACCGCATCGAAATTGTCCGTGAACAAAAATCCGAACGCCGAGAAAAACTGCGTGTTTATGAGCCGGATTTCCGTGGAATAGCACCAGCCTTTTGGCCAGAACGATTTTTCAAGGACGCACTCCTTTCCCAAAAGCAGCTCCGAGGCAAGGTCTGAATTGACGTGCATATACGTTGCCACATAATTCGTGTAGAGAATCATGAAGAGGATGACCGCCAAAAATGATGATAGGAAAATGATTTTTGCCCGGGGCGGGTATTTTATGAAAACAATCGCGTTGAAAAAAAGGACGACGCAAACCGGAACCAAGAAAAACGACTGAATTGACGCAAGCCATTTTTCAATCGAAAATTCGCGGTGGAAAATGTGCTTTGAAAGTATTTCGTAAGCAAAATCAACGAGCTGATTTGAGAACAGGACGAGCAGCGAACTCAACACCAAGAACAAAATGGAAAAGCCCAGCACAAAAATAGAAGTTTTCTTTGAAAAATACGTCATTTTTTTTCCTATCTGAATAAATATACCGCAATGCCGACAAAAATGGTACTCATGGCGATGATTTTCCGCGTGGTGAACAGCTCTTTCAGCATGACGCGGCTCAAAAATATGATGAAGATGTAGCCAGACGCCTCAATGACGGGAATGTAGGAGACAGGAACTTTTTTGAGGGCGAACAAGTCAATCAGCACGCCGCAGAAAAATATGGCATATGCCGTTATCACATATGGGTTCAAATATTCCTGGATTATGCTCTTGTGCTCCTTGAGCGCGGATTTTTTCAAGAGAATCTGCGAGAACTGGCTGATGATGACGCTGAAAAACAATAGCGCGATGTAAAAATTCCTCTCAGTCATGGGTGTCTCCGTTCAAAATCAAGATTCCGACAAAAATGATGACAGCCCCGATTATCATGTTGAGCTTTATCGCCTCGCCGAAAAAAATCCTGCCAAAGAAAATGCCCCACACAATCGTCATGGATTTGTTCGAGCTTGCAACCGAAAGCTGAATCACCTTGAGAACCTGCTGCCATAGGACGGCGTAGATGAAAATTATCAGGAACACCGCCGCGTACAGAAGAATGAACCGTGCGCTCATGAATTCGGTCTTGGTGGCGATTTTTCCCAGCACGGAATAGAACGCGTACATCAAAAAACCGAAATGCATCAATACAAAGTAGGGAACGAGGGATTTTTTCCCGTTTCCGCCAGATTGAATCGTGTCTGTCTCAGTCATGATTTTCCCCCAAAATTTCAAGGAAGCGGGCCGTTATGGTCTCCCATTTTCTGTCCGCCAAATTGAACTCATATGAACATTCTTTTTTTCCCACGGCTTTTTTCACTTCGGAGATAAAATCGTCGTAAGAATAAGTGACGCAAACTCCAACCTCAGAAAGCTTGGGCGTGTCCGAATAGGCCACAATAGGCTTTTTTGCCGCCATCGCCTGATAATATTTTGCCGTTATGCCCAGCGGTCTGTTCTCGTAAAAGCCCGTCACATACGGAACCATGACGACAGCGCAGTTCGTAATCCACGCGGGTACTTCCTCCGGCGGACTTCCAGGCACATAGAACAAGTTTTCTGTCTCAGCCGCCTTTTTCTGGATATCACTGCTGGGATAATTGGGCAGGACGACAACAAAATTGCAGTCGGGAAGGACGGCTGCGGCATGGAACAAAAGATTCCACTCGACTTCCCATGCGCCCACATACAAAATCGTGTTCGGCTTTTTCAAAAGCTCGGGACAATCATATTTTTTCTCGTAGGACGAAATATCCACACCATTTGAAAGAAGCTCGTAGCGCACCTTCTCGTCAAAATCAGGAATTTTGCGCCTGTAAAGCTCCAGCCCCTCGTTGTTCACGATTATGTTCATGTCAACACTCATCATGGTGTGCATCTCGTTCTTGACATAGCGGCTGAGCGCACCGTCGTACATGAGGGGATCGCTGGGGCGGTACACCATCTTTGCGTCTGGAAAAAGCGATTTTAGCTCGTCAAGGAAAATCATGCCGTCCGAACTTTCAAACACGAAAACATCTGTCCCGGAAAAATATGTGCGGGCAAATTTCCTGAACGAACGGAGCGAAAGTCTCTCTAGCCGATTCATCATTTCGTCGGAAAGGAATTTGTTCGCCTTGTTCGGCAGCTTGAACGTGGGAAGCGTTATGTTCAAGAGCGTGGACGAACCGACGGCGTATGAGATTCCCTTTGAGAGCGCACGGATTGATTTTCTGTTGTACAATTCCTGGTGCATGAAAAAGCTGTAGTACGGACGCGGAAAACTGAAGAACACGACTTCAATCCCTAGCTCGCAGGCCGCCCGCGCAAACTGATGGAATCCGCCGAGCCTGTTAGATTTCCAGCTGTGACCAGTCAAAAAAGTGATTTTCTTCATGGCAAGCTCAGTTTTCACTCATGTGATGGAACACAGGAGTTCCGCTTCCCTCGGCCTCGCTTATGTACCAATACGTCTTGGATTTTTTGAGTGCCCCAATCTCGTCCTCGCCGTTCACAAAATAGTATGTCTGGCTGTCGTTCAAGTACGGCAGGATTTTTTCGTAGGAAGAGCCGAACTGTATGAACACAGTCTCTTCGGGGTGGTTGAAATAATCTGCCTTTGAGAACGTTGGGTTGGAATCGTCAATGTGCTCGATGTGCGCATGGTTCTTCTGGCTCGGGAACGACAAGAAAACCACGTTCAGCACAAGCAGCGCATGTACAACGATTGTCAAAATCCGTGAGACACGATGAGTTTCGCCACGGTACATGGGGACAAATGCAAAGCACAAGTATACGAATGCGGGCGCACAATAGCGTAGGCACTTTATCGGGCAGAAATAGCTTATCATGATGAGCCACAAGAACGCGCACACGAACGCGATTGCCGGCAGCTCGAAAAATGCTTGTAGAGGTCGGAGCGAAGCGTCTTTTTTCCGCGCCCCCAGCGCGCCGAAAATCCCCGAAACAACATTCAAGACAAAAATCGCCAAAAGCGCGAAGAAGCTAATGTAGTTTTCAGAAATGCACGTCTTCACGAGAAGGAGGGCAGTCTTCATGTTCTCCAAGAAATTTGACGGATAACGCCCGCTGTAGAAGCCCATTCCAAAATCAAGGTACAAAACACGGGTGAGAATGAATGCGGAAAGGAACATGGTTATGAAGAAGAACGCCTCCTTTGGCTTGTTCTTTTTCCAGCACAGCGCAAGGATTGCAAGCCCCAAGAATCCCACATAGATGATTGAGAAATAGAAGGAATTGAGAGTGAGGGCCATTGCCACAGCACCTTTTATCAGGTTCGACCGAGTGTTTATCGTCTCGTCCTCACGAATCGCCTTGTAGAACACAACAAAGACATAGGTGAACACCACAAGCATTGTCTCCTCAATGATGTAGGCGCGGAAAAAAAGCCCCAGCCCGATTGTGGCGGGATTCAAGAACGATGCGAGCAAAAGGAGGATGATTGAAATGCGGCTTTCCAAGAACTCGGAAAGAATCAGGAAAAGAAAATAAAACGATACGACGAACAGGATGTAGTGCAGAATGCCCAGCCTGAGACAGATTGTCTTGAAATCGTAGGTTTTTGTGCAGAAAAACGCCAGACGATGGAGAATATAGTAGAAATCAGTATGGGGATTGTCATCGTTGTTAATCCACAAGCGCACAACGTCATGGATTGTGTCTTTGAGGGAGCCGTCGTTGAAGAACACGGCCTCCTTTATGTCCTTGCCCGAATACGCAACGCCCCGGTCAAAATCGTCAGACGTATGCCAAAATCCAATGTCGTTCGTGTTGGTGATTCCGATTGTGTACAGTTCGTCCTCGTGCCAGCCCGATTTTTCGCCGAGCCAGTAGAAGCGGACAA
>JAFPYB010000049.1 GCA_017412405.1 Treponema sp.
GCTGCAAAAGACCAGGACAAATTGCCAAAGATCTTCTACGTTAACTGGTTCCGCAAGGACGAGAACAACAAAGAGCTTCCAGGCGGATTCATGTGGCCAGGCTACGGCGACAACTCACGCGTTCTCGCATGGATTTTCGACCGCTGCGACGGAAAAGACAACTATGTTGACACACCAATCGGCTTCATGCCAAAAGAGGGAGCAATCAACACAGACGGATTGCCTGAGTACTACAAAAAGACCCTTCCCGAAATCACAAAGGTTGACAAGGAAGGCTGGCTCAAGGAAGTCAAAGATATCCGCGAAAACCACTATCCGAAGTTCGGTTCACACTTGCCGAAAGAGTTGTCTGAGTGTCTTGATGACCTCGAAAAGAGACTCAATGCGTAAGTTTGTGCTGCGAGTTTTTCGAAAGAAAAACTCGTCAGCAAGCGTTAGCTTGCAAGACGACTTGGAAAAGCGCTTGAATGCGTAAGTTCATGCTGGCAAGCGTCAGCTTGCGACATTCTCGCTTGAACAAGGCGTAAAAAAATCACACGGCTGATTCGCTAACGCGTTGGCAAATTCTCCGTGTGACAATTAATCCCGCTGGAAGATTTTTCTCCGGCGGGATTTTTTTTGAAAAATCGTGAGGTTGTTATATGAAGAAGATTTTGGCTGTGATGTGTGTGCTTTTTTTGTTTGCCCTAGTGTCATGCAAGAAGACTGCAAACCAGGCTCCTTCAAAAACTGGGGTTTCGGTTGAGCCTCGGAGGGAAGAAGTCTCTGCGGATAAGGCGGAGGTTGTTTCTTCGGCAAAAACTGAGGCGCAGGGGGCGCAAAGTTCTTCATCCGCTGGCAAAAATGCGGCTTCTGCGGCGGATGAATCGGCTCTTGTCGCCCGCCCAAGTGAAACGCAGGAGAAAGTGGAGGCCGCCGTCAAGGAGGCAAAGGGCGACATTGAAAACTCCGTCCAGGAAGTTAAGTCCGACATTGAAAGTTCAATTCAGGAAGTAAAGACCGGCATTGGCGCGTCAGTTGAGGAAGCGAAGGGCGACATAAGCGGCGCATGGAACGGTGCGAAGGGCGACGTGGAAACTGCCGTCAAGGAGACTGCCGACTCCATCAAGTCCACCCTCGGTTCCCTCAAGGAAAAGGCCGCGTCAAAAAAGCAGGCTGACTAAGGGGCTTGCTCGGAAAAAGGGTGGTTTTTCCGGCAGGTCCAATACTTTGGATTTTTCTTATGGTTGATACGACACGGATTTTGGGCTTCAACGAGCCGGGCTTTTTGGGGGCTGGATTCAACAAGGACATTGTGGGCGTGACAAATGGCATTTCCCAGGAAAGGCTTTATTCGGCCTATATGCAGGGGATTTTCCCGTGGTTCAACGAGGACGACGGCGAGCCTGTGGTCTGGTATTCTCCAAACCCTCGATTTTGTCTTCCCATGGAGGAGCTTCATGTTCCAAGCTCAGTGGACAAGTTCTTGAAGCATACGCCCTTTTCCTACACCTTCGACAAGGATTTTTCCGCCGTCATACACGGATGCCGCGCCATGAGCCGAGCAGGGCAGGGCGGCACATGGATTGGCGAAAAAATGATTCGCGCCTACGAGGAGTTCCATGAGAACGGATTTGCGCACAGCGTGGAAGTGTGGCACGAAGGTTGGCTGGCGGGCGGATTATACGGCGTTCTGATTGGGAGCGTGTTCATGGGCGAAAGCATGTTCACGCTGGAAAGCAACAGCTCAAAATCGGCGTTCGTCCTTTTTGCCCGTGCCTTTGCCGCTTCTGGCGGAAAGCTCATTGACAGCCAGGTGTACACACAGAACATTGCGCGGTACGGAGCAAGGAACATAAGCCGGGATGCTTTTCTCAGGCTGGAAGGCGAGTATTTGTCCCTTCCTCTTGAGAAAAGTCTTTCCGCCGAATTTGAGCGTGTGGCAAATGCGGTTGTTATGCGCCGGAATAGTTTATGAGCGTCGTGACTGGCGTTGGCGCAAGAACCGATTCGTATTTTAGGTCTGGAAGCCCGATTATTCCAAAAATTTCGGTCACTTCCGCGCCGCCGAGGGCTATGAGCTTTTTGCTTGCGTCAAGCGTTCCTCCTGTTGCGATGAGGTCGTCAATCACGAGGAATTTCTGGCCGGGCTTTACGTCTGCCTTGTGCACTTCGATTTCGGCAGTGCCGTATTCAAGGGAGTAACCCACGCGGTACACGTCCCCCGGGAGCTTTCCCTTTTTCCTGATGAGGACGAGGGGAAGGGAAAACGCCTGGGCGATGGCGGGGGCAAACAAGAATCCCCTGGACTCCACAGCGGCGACTGCGTTCACTTTGCCGCCCTCGATTTTTGGGCGGTATATCTCTATGCTTTTTTCAAGCACATACTTGAACGCATCATGATTCGTGAGAACACTTGTTATATCGTAGAAAAGAATTCCTGGCTTTGGAAAGTCAAGAACACGGCGGATTGATTTGTCTAAAATCGAAATGTCGTTTGTCATAATCATTGATTTTAAAATCAGAATCGCGTGGTGTCAACGGATTCGTGATAAAGTCGCGCTGCAAAAAGATGGAAAAAAAAGTTGCAGAATTTTTTGAAATATTTTAAAATATTTTTAAATATTTTAAAATCAAATCCCGACTCTTTTTTTTGCTGCTTGTGTTTCACTGTGCGGGAACGAGGAGGCATGATAAAAAGGTAAACGAACAAGCGGTAATGTGATACGCTGAAGCGATTCAGCGGAACCCAGACATCAGTTCGCCATTTTTTGTAAGGGCAAAGACCCTTGTCGAGGAGAAATATTATGAAAAAATTCTTTCTTATTCTAAAACTTCTGTCCGTGATTTTTGCGGCGGGGATTTTTTATTCATGCGACTCCGGCGGTGGCGGCGGAAGCTCGGGGGGGGGATTTCAACCGGCTCGGCTGATGTAAAAATCACCATTCCGAAATCAACTTCTTCCGACATCAGCATTCTTGGTGATTTTCAGCTTTCTGACACAGACAATTTCTACTATGAGATTTACTATTCAAAGCCCAACGGCTCTTCCGAAAGCGAGCATAAATTCGCTGGCGCGGAAAGGACTGTCACTTTCAGCAATGTAAAATACGACACATACACTTTCTTCCTCAAAATCTGGGTTGACAGCCGAAAAAAGACTGTGCTGGACACAATCCAGAAGGAAGTGGCGGTCTCGGCTCAGAACAACACTGTCGCTTTCCCTGACAGAAGCGTGTCCCAGTACAAAAACTGGTTCTTCGTCTCCACGGCGGATGACCTTAGACGGGCTGTGACAACAATCAGCAGTGATGCGACTTTTTCCGAGAGCAACAAGGCAAAAATCTGCCTGCGCGATTCAATCGAGTATCCGGGAGTTGAGGGGCTTCTCAGCTCAATAGAGGAAAAATACACGCTCATGGCGAACGGCTACAGCATCGCGGCGGTACTGTACGCCGTGACGATAGCGGATTCGGAGCACGGAACGCTTTCCATAGCGGGTGGGAACGACAAGTTCGCCGAGAACGACACGGTGACGGTGCAGATAGAGGCGGACGACGGCTACCGGCTTTCGTCGCTCACGAAAAACGGCACGGACGTGACGACACTCGTGGACGGCGACACGTATGAGTTCGTGATGGATGCGGCTTCCGTCACGCTGGAGGCGGAGTTCGTGCAGGCGAAGCTCGGGACGAAAGACGCTCTGGATGCCGTGGGCGACATCGTGTTCAAGGACGGGAGCGCGGAGGCGTACCGCGCGGGCATGACGCTCACCGCCGCGCAGAAAGAGGGCGCGGTCGCGGTGATTTTCAGCGTGAGCAACGGGAATACGATCGGCGTGGGGCTCAAGAACTCGTTCCACACAAAGACATCTGTGAACGGTGACTACGCATGGGCGATATACCAAGACGAGGAGAGCAAGGCGCAGGGGTACGAAAGGTCCATCGATGCGACGCGGTGCACGCCGAGCGACACCGGGAACGGGAATCTCTACGAGAGCATCACGTTCGAGGGCACGAAGGACGGAAGCGGCAACTGGGCGAACCTGCAAAGCGCCGTGACGGACACGGAAACGAGCGGGAAGTACCCCGCGTGGGAATGGGCGAACTCCTACGGAAGCACGAACTGCGCGGGAACGGACTACGAGTCGGGCTGGTATATGCCGTCGATATACGAGCTGTACGTCCTGTGCAACGCGCTTGGTACGGTGAACGAAGCCCTCTCGGCAGCTGACGGGCAGAAAATCAGCGACGACGACGACAGGAGCTATTACTGGTCGTCAAGCCAGGGATCATACGGCACGAGCAGCTCCGACACATATGCGTACAGGGTTCAGGTGAAGGACGGCTGGATTATCGCGGACTCTAAGTCGAGCAAATACAATGTCTGCGCGGTGCGGCGGTTCTGAGCGCGGGCAATTCCTGCGGTGGTTTCGACCCCGCTCAACCACCGCGGGCGCGGGAAGAGCCTACAGCGTCAGGTCGCCGTCCCGTATTCAGCCGATTTTCCTGAGCACGAGCGCGAACGCCTGGCTCAGCACGCCGGGGAGCACGAAGCAGATGAGGACAAGCCCGAGCCAGTCGAGCGCGGCGGGAACTGCCCCGTGTGCCACGGCAACGTCGGACGGCGTGAACCAGCCCGTCACCACGCCGATTTGCCCACAAGCCCGCACGTTCCCATGCCGGACGACACGGCGGCCCCGTGATTGCCGAGGCGAGCGTGGGCGGAATCCAGATTTTCGGGTTCTTCACGATGTTCGGCATCTGGAGCATGGACGTTCCCAGCCCCTGCGACAGAAGCCCGCCCCAGCGGTTCTCGCGGAACGACATGACCGCGAATCCGACCATCTGCGCGCTGCAAAAAGATGGAAAAAAAAGTTGCAGAATTTTTTGAAATATTTTAAAATCAAATCCCCGACTCTTTTTTTTTGCTGCTTGTGTTTCACTGTGCGGGAAATAGGAGTTTATATGACACTTGCAAGACGTTCTGTCACACTTTTGGGAATCCCCACTGCCGTAATCTTTCTTGTTATGACAATTCTTGTTGCCCACCAGTCGCGCACGAGCGCGGAAGAGCAAACCTATGAGCTGATGCAGGGGCAGGCGATGAACTGTGTCCTTGAAATCGAAAAGGAGCTTGTTGCCCCGATGAAAATGACCGAGGCAATGGCTTGGGTTTTCAAGGACGGATTTTTTGAGGACGACACGGCAACGAACGACGTGTTCGTGAATATGTCCCTTGCCTATCCCACGCTTTCAGGCTTTTACGGCTGCCGCACCGACGACACCATGTTCAAGGGGCCTAACGTGTCCACTCCCGAGGGCTACATTCCCACGAGCCGCGGCTGGTACAAGGGCGCGGTTGAGCAGCATGGGAAAATGTACTATTCGGATGTTTATGTGGACGCTTTCACGGACGAGCTTGTGGTGACGTTCTCCCAGGCGGTGTACCGTGGCGGTCAGCTTGATGGCGTTGTTTCCTTTGACTATCCGCTTAACGATGTGGCAAAAATCCTTTCGAGCCAGAATCTTGGGGAGGGGACAAAGGCGTTCATTCTCTCGGCTGATGGAAATTTTTTCGTGCATGAAACATTCAAGCCCGATGAAAACATAAAGACTGTCGATGGGGGCGCGTACAGGGAGCTTGGCGAAAAACTTCTTTCAAGCGAGGGCTTTGTTGGTGGAAAGCTCGCCGGGACAAAATACATCCTGAAGGCGACGCGCATCCCCATGACAGGCTGGTATTATGTAATCGGAATAACGGAGAAGGAGGTTACTGCCCTTTCCCGGAAGGTGGCGGGCGCTCTTGCCACGTCCTTCTTTATCCTATTCGCCATCATAATGCTCACCACCGTGTTCATCATGCGGCAGGTTGCCCGCCCAATCTCAAAGACGGCGAAAGTTCTCAAGACGATTGCCAGCGGGGATGCCGACTTGACGCGCCGCATCGAGATTGACCCGCCGTCCCTTGAGGTCAAGACGATTGTGCGGAGTTTCAATTCCTTTGAGGAGAACCTGCAAAAAATCATCTCTGTCATGAAGAACTCGAAGGAGTCGCTTTTCAACGCCGGGAATGACTTGAAGGCTGGAACTGAGGACACGGCTTCTGCCATTGAGCAGATTATCGGAAACATTTCCAACTTGGGCGGAAACCTTGAGCGGCAGAACAACAGCGTGGAAGAAACTGCCGGAGCGGTGAACGAGATTCTGGGGAACATACAGTCCCTTGAGAGCATGGTGGGCGCACAGGCGCAGATGGTTCAGCAGGCATCGAGCGCGGTTGAGCAGATGATTGGAAACATCGGCGAGGTGAACCGCTCCGTGGACAGGATGGCGGAATCCTTCGAGACTCTTGCCCAGAATGCGGAGAACGGCGCGAAGACCCAGGGCGAGCTGCAGAACAAAATCGGGGAAATAGACGCGCAGTCCAAGCTGCTTAGCGACGCGAACATGGTCATTGCCTCAATCGCGGAGCAGACGAACCTGCTTGCCATGAACGCGGCGATTGAGGCTGCCCACGCGGGCGAGGCCGGAAAAGGGTTCGCCGTTGTCGCGGATGAAATACGGAAATTGTCGGAAACATCGTCAACGCAGTCGCGCACCATCGGCGAGCAGCTGGGGCGAATCCAGCAGGCGATTGAGATGGTCGTAAGCGCAACCCAGCGCGGTGTTGAGGACTACACGAACCTTGCGGGCGAAATCAACAACACTGACACGGTTGTTCAGCAGATAAAGGCCGCAATGCAGGAGCAGCAGGCCGGTTCCACCCAGATTACAGGCGCGCTCCGCGACATGAACGACAGCACGGCGCAGGTTCAGCAGGCATCAAAGGAAATGACTTTGGGAAGCAGGGCAATCATGGAAGAAATGCACACGCTCCAGGATGAGACGATGAACATGAAAATCGGCATGGACGAAATGACGGCGAGCGCGAGGAAAATCAACGAGACCGGAAACACCCTTTCCCACATTTCCTCGCTCATGGAAAAATCGATTGTGGAAATCGGCGCGCAGGTTGACCAGTTCAAGGTCTAGGCCGGCGTACCGATTTCGTGTTTTTTTTGCTGCATCTTGAAGAAGTCCCGGACGGATTTCTTGATTTCTTCCGGGGACTGGCTTTTGAGAATGTAGCCTTCAATCTTGAATTTCATGACATCGATTATGTTCTCACGCTTTCCGTTGGCGGTGAGGAAAATGACGGGGAGATTCCGTGTGCGGTCGTTGTCCCGAATGCGCTTCAGGACTTCTGGGCCGCTCATGGTGGGCATCCTGTAGTCCAGCAGCACCAAATCCACCGTGTGGGTGGAGAGGAACTCCAGCGCAGTTTCACCCGATGGGGCGAGGGAGACGTTGAAATCGTCCTGCAGCCACATCTTTGCGCTCCTGAGCAGAATCGGCTCATCGTCCACCACGAGAATGTGCTTTTTTTCGCTTGAATTTAGCTCGATTGCCCGGGACAATGCGTCAATGTTCAGCGGGAAGGACGGAAAATGGACGGCTGGAATCTGCCTGAGGAATTTTTCGTCGTCCAAAGAATGGTTTGCGATGTTTCCCGCCAAATACAAGTACATTCCGCTTTTTTCACGCTTCTCGGCGACTTTCCTGACAATCTGGAAATCCATGGAATCTGAAAGGCACAGAATGAGATGGTGCGCCTCGTCCGGCAGGGACGCAACGCCGTCCTCCGTTGCCCCAACCGTGTGGACGGTGAATTCTTTCTTTTCCAATTCAGCCAGGAACGCCTTGACCACGAGACGGTTCGTGTCACCCATAACGTAAAGCTCTTGCTCAGCCATAATTTCTCCTTAAAAAACTCCGCGTTAGCGGCGTTGCATGGAGGCTAACCTCCTAGAATGTCGGCCGAAAGGAATGCTTTCAGCCCGGTAAAATCTATTTTTTCCACAAAAGATTTTACCTTTGTGAACTGCTCTTTTAAATCATCCTTGAATTGATATTGTCCAAGCTCTGATATGATGTTGTCAAGCCCATCTATGTCAAAATCCTCCGCGCAGGAGAGAATTTTTTCCAGGGACTCGCGGAAATGCTCCCTGGAGATTTCTGGTTTTCCGCTATCGTCCTCGCCCACGGCACATTCAAGTTTTTCCTTGTAGCTTTTAAGAAGTCCAAGCGCGGTTTTGTGCTTTTCTTGGATTTTTGCCGCGTCGCCCCTGTCCGCCGCTTCCTCAAGCTCCGCCGACAGGCGGGAAAGCTCTGTTGCCCCAATGAGGCGCGAGGTGCTTTTGAGGGCATGGATTTTTGTGGCGTAGGCAGGAAAATCTTCCGCCTCAAAGAGCGTTTCAAGCTCGTACGCCGTCTCGTCGATTTTTGCATGGTATTGGCGCAGCGTGGAAAGAAGAAGCTCCTCGGTTCCGCAGTTTTTTATGGCGCTTTCGTAATCGATTGCGTGTTCCGCCACAAGTCGCGCAAAAATGGGCGACAAGGAGCCGTGCGCTTCCTCCTCGGTCTTTGGAGCCTCCTCCGGCGGCAGGATTTTTTCGCCTGACAAATAGTCGCGTATCATCGCCTCAAGTTTTTCCGGATTCACCGGCTTTGAAAGATAATCGGTGAATCCCTCCTTCAGGTACATGTGCTTCACTCCCGAAATAGCATTTGCCGTGAGACAAATGCAGGGCGTGGATTTGTTCTTGCTCTCGGCGAGGATTTTCATGGCGTGGAGCGTCTGGATTCCGTCCATCTCAGGCATACGGTGGTCAATGAAAATTATGTCGTATGTGGTCTGGACGACTTTTTTGAGCGCGTCCTTTCCGCTCAACGACGTGTCTATGGTGATTTTCGTGTTTTTCAGAAGCCCCTTCACGACTTCAAGGTTCATTTCCGTGTCGTCCACGACGAGGATTCGCGCGTCTGGTGCTATGAGCTTTTCCTTGTACCGCTCCAGGATGCACACGCTCTGGCGGAAGGATTCGTTTATGTCGCCCAGCTTTTCTGTTCCCATGACGGTTTGGCGCAGGCGGAATGAGAATGTGGAGCCTTTGCCGTACTCGCTCTTGACTGAAAGCTCGCTTCCCATCATGGAGAGCGTTTTTTGCACAATACTCATGCCAAGACCCGTGCCCTCAATGGTTCGGTTGCTTCCTTCCTCAATGCGCTCGAAGGGGGAGAAGAGCTTTTCAAGGTCTGCCTCCTTGATTCCTGAGCCGGTGTCCGAGACGCAGATGGTGAGGATGATTTCGTTGTCCCCGATTTCCTCGTAGCCCACCGTGAACGTAATCGTGCCTTTGCTCGTGTATTTGACTGCGTTGGTCAGAAGATTCATGACGCACTGCTTGATTCTTATGCTGTCGCCGAAGAGGTTTTTGGGAATGGCGGGATTCGCCTCCACCTTGAGTTCCAGCCCCTTCTTTTTTGCGCGGTCCAAAATCATGTTCACCAAATCCACGAGCACGGACGAAAGGTCGTAGGGGGCGGGCAGAAGCTCCATCTTCCCGGCCTCAATCTTTGAGAAGTCCAGGATGTCGTTCACGATTGAAAGAAGCGTTGTTCCGGCGTTCTTGATTTTCACCGAGTAGTCCAGAATCGTATTGTCCCCGGCTTCGCGGAGAATCATCTCGTTCATGCCGAGGATGGCGTTTATAGGTGTGCGTATTTCATGGCTCACGTTGGCAAGGAACGTGCTCTTTGCCTGGGACGCGGCGGCGTTCCGCTCGGCTTCGTGCTGGAGCTTGTCGCGCTCGCGCTTTTCCTCGTCTATGTTCTCGATTGCCCAAAGGACGTGGTGGAGCGTTCCGTCGCTGTTGCGGTCAACAAGAATGAACCGTGCGCGGCACCAAAAGCCCAGCTCGCCCAAAAATTCCTGGGAAATCGTGATTCTGTCCGCCATGCGCTCGTCCAGCGTGTCGAAGTTCACGAATTCCATCAAATCGGCTTTTTCCTTTGGCGTGCCCTGCGACCGCGTGTCAAGGACCCGCCGCACGGTTTTCCGCGCCTCCGTGGAAAAGGAGGCGCCCACAGTCTGCGCAATGTCCGGGTGGCTGTGGACTTCCGTTACAGTGTCCTCCACCAAATCGATTTCATGGAGCGACAGGTACATGCTCGCAAGGAATTCGCTCTTGCTCCGCGACTCGGTGATGGCGGCCTCCTTTGCCTTGCGCTCAAACTCGGTCTGGGCGCGGATGTAGCTGATTGAGTCGTGGAGCTGGTCTTCCATCTTCCTGATGTTGTCCGCGAGAATGCCCACTTCGTTTGCCGATTCGTATGGAATGTCGATGTTCAGCTTTCCCCTTGCGATTTTGTATGTTGCCACGGTGAGGACGTTCAGCGGGTTTATGAGATGTCTCACGGCGTAGTTCCAAATGAAGAACACGAGGAGCATGAGCGGGAAGAGGACAATGCAGTGCTGGGCTATGTGCAGGACAAGGCTTTGCTCCGTGTCGTTCCCCAGTGAAATCACCATTAGCGACATTCCGTTCTTGAGCTGCTTTGTGCGGAACGTGTGTCCGCCGGCTTTTTCGATGCCCTCGTCCAGCGTGCGGGCATCAAAATGCCTGTCGTCGCTCGTTGCCACGAGAAGGCCGTTTTTGCCGAACAAGAGGCTTGCCGTTGTCTTTTCGCCTTGTGGGGAGACGATTTTTTTAACCACGTCGAACCCTATGTCCATTCCAACAAAGCCGATTTGTAGCCCGTTTTTGTAAAGCGGGGCAAGATATGAAATCGTTTCGGGGCGTTTGGCCTCTTTTCCTATGGCGATTGGCGGCATGGACTGGTAATAGGCTTGTGTGGGAACGTCCGTCTTTTCATTGAGCGGTATTATTGCCTTGCTGTCCGAGAAGGGGGCGTAATACCAGCCGTTTCCCCTGGTGGGCGGAAATAGGGCGCATATTCCGGTGGGCGTGGACTTGAAAAAGCCGTATTTGACGTTTCCCGAAAGAAAAATTGTGCTTGGTTGCATCTCCCCGTCGTTTTCCAGCATAATGTACACGGCCTCGGAATCTTCCACCAGCTTTGCGCCCTGGGTTAGCGCGGTGGAAATCCGCTGGAAAAAATCCTCCTGGGCATCCGTCTCCTCTCCCGCCGCGTAGGTGAGGCTCGTGCGCTCGTCAAGCTCATATTCGATTCTTGCCCGAGCCGTGTTCACAATCTGTTCTGTCAAGTTGAAAAAAGTGTTCAATCGGGCTTCTTTCTGTGCTTCCAGAATCTGCGCCATCTTTTCCGCTGATTTTTTTGAGGTCTTTTTCTGCTGCCAGTAATGTATGGCGGTGGTGAGCGCGAAAGCTGTCATGGCTGTGACAAAACACCATGCAAACACTTTTGTGCTCAGCGAATATTTTATTTTTTCTCGTTTTGTAAAAATCATAAATCTGCAAAAGTGTATCACAAGAACGGTTCTTTTTCTCTATTGATATAAAAGCCAATGCCGCACGTGGCGGCAGGGATTTTTCATGGGGGGGGGATTATAGCACAAATCGGGAAATCTAGTTTTAAAAGCAAGATTTCTTTTCTCCGATTTTCGCTTGGGGCAGATTGTTCCGCTTGCGCTGGGTGCCACAATCAACATGGACGGCTCCTGCATTTCGCTTATGATTACGTCCCTTTTTATGGCGAAGATTTTCGGGATTCCCGTTACAGGAAGCATTATCACGACAATCGTTATTGCAATCATGGTGCTTTCTGTTGGTTCTCCGGGAGTTCCAGGCGGAAATCTGGTTTGCATGACGCTTTTGCTCCCGCAAATCGGCGTTCCAGCAGAAGCAGTCAGCCTCGTCATGGGCTTGTACCCAATCATGGCCATGATGCAGACTTGCGCGAATGTGACCGGAGACGCAGTTGTCACAACGATTGTCGCAAAGCAGGAAAATCTGCTTGATATGAAAAAATACAATTCGTAAGCAGATATGGGCCGGTGTTATGGTCGCTGAGCGTAGTTGAATCGGCCATAGCACTGGTGGTTTCGCCTTCGCCCAACCACCAGTGCTATTCTTTTGGACATCCCAAACCTTTTTATTTGTACATATTTGTTGAAAGATACTTGAAGGCATTGTCGGCCAGAATCACGATGATGTTCTTGCCTTTGGCCTCCGGGCGTTTTGCAATCTGGGTTGCAGTCCAAAGGGCCGCACCCGCCGACTGACCAACGAAAAAGCCTTCGTTTTTGACCAGTTTCCGGCCTGTCTCATAAGCGTCTTCTGCCACAACATCGAAACATTCGTCGTATTTTGTGTCAAAACTTGTGAAAAGGGGCGGGTAGTTTTCCTTTGGAACGCCGTCAAAATTCAGCACGCCGTCGATTGTGTTCCGCTCAGGGAATTTGGGATTTTTCTTTGACTGCTCCGCTGGCTGCGCGCCGATGATTTTCACGTTGGGATTTTTTTCCCGGAAATATTTTGAGAGTCCTGAAAGGGTGCCGCCTGTTCCCACCAGCTGAACAACATAATCCACCTTGCCGCCGGTTGCCTCCCAGATTTCAGGGCCGGTGGACTTAACGTGAGCCAGGGAATTGTTGATGTCAGCGCACTGATTCAGGTAGTACCAGCCCTTTGAGGCGGCAAAATCCTTGAAAAGCTTTTCAAGCGCAGTCATGGTAAGGCCGTTTTTAAGAAGCTCGGGGAAGCCCGGCACGTCAGTGACCTGCAAAAGCTCGGCTCCCAGGGCTTTTAGAATCTGCGAGCGTTCCTGCGAGACTAAAGGCTGGATTACCGCCACGAATTTGTAGCCCTTGGCGTTGGCAAATGTCGCCTCGCCAATTCCTGTGTTGCCGCTGGTGTAGTCAATGAGCGTCATTCCCGGCTTGATGTCTCCCCGCTTTTCGGCTTCCTCGATGATGTTCAATGCCGCCCGGTCTTTTACGCTTCCAGACGGATTGAAATACTCGAATTTTCCAAGGATGTTCGCTTCCAGCCCCTCAAGTTTTTCATATCGGTGAAGTCGGACAAGGGGCGTGTCCCCGACAAGTTCTGTAATTGAATCATAAATCTTTGCCATAATTTTTCTCCTTGCATTTATGCGAAATAGTTGTACTCAACCAGGTCGATTAACTTCTCTTCCTTTTCGGCTGCCGCCAGCGAAAGAAGCGCCCACGCGTTGCCCGCGCTTCCGATGTAAAGGCCGGTGTAAGAGTGAACGTCAGTGGGAATGGTGCGCCACCAGGCTCCGCTCCACCTGCGGATTTTTTTCTGATGGTAGATGTCGCCGTCTGCGTCCGGCACGAAGGACTGGCCCACCACGGTTTTTGCCGCCCTTTTTGCGTATTCCAGAAATTCTGGATTTTTCGTGAGCTTGTAGACTGAAACAAAATGCTCAAGCAGGCCTGGAGTGCCACAGCACAAGGCCTGACTCTGCCAGTAGCCCCTGCTGAAAATCTCCGGCGCGCCCGCTTTGATGATTCCCCGGCTCAGGCGAAGAACCCAGTCAAGGTATTCCTTTTCGCTGGTGATTTTATAGAGGGCGTGGAAGAGCAGGGCAGTTCCCGCAGGCCCGTGGCAGGTGCTGAGATAATAGAATTCTGTTGAAGGGCCGCGCTCAAGGCTGTCAAGGTAGGGAACCAGAACGGCATTTTCGTCTCCCACGGCAATTCCTTCTATATATTTGGCAGCTTCCTTTGCCGCTTCAAGGAATTTTTCTTCCCCGGTGAGCTTGTAAAGAATTGTGAAAATCCAGCCAACGCCGCTAGTGCCGTGGGCATTGTTTACCCAGAAAACATCTTTTGGGAAGTCGATGATGGTCAAATCTACGACATTCCAGTATGTGCCGCCACGGGGAGCCGCCTTTCCCTTGCTCAAAAGGAACTCGCCGAAGCTTTTGGCCGCATCCCGGTATTTTTCGTCTTTTGTAAGTTCATATATAGAAGAAAGATATGTGACAAAGCCCGCGTCGCCGCACAAATCGTTCTGCTCGCTCCAGTAAAGTCCGGCATCAGATTTTTTTGCGGCGGCAAGAAGGTCATCGGCAACTTTTACGGCATATTTTTTGTATTCATCATTTTGGGTCAATTCGTAGAGCTTGATGACGAAATATCCGCCGCCGGTGGGGCCGTTGTAGTAGCCCGCCGCCCAGCCCGGCATATTCTTTACGTGGACGAGTTTTGAAGCTCCGCTGGCTTTTGCGTTCAAGGTTCGCTCGTAAAAAGCCGCGCCCTCATCAGTCTCGATGATATTTCTGGCGGCCTCTTCGGCTTCCTTCAAATACTCGGCTTTTTTTGTTGCCTGATACAAGCGAAGATAGAAAAGACCAACGCCGACCGAGCCTCCGTAGAGGGATTTTTCTGTGAGCATGGGGTAATCAGAAAAATCTTCCGTCGAATCCGGGCTTTGAATCCAGCTCGCGCCATATTTCTTGGTCTGCCGGCTTGTTTTTATCCATGAAGCCGTCTCTTCTGCGAAAGTGACGTAATCAGAGGCCTGTGGCTCCTTAAAAAGTATATTTTCAGACATTGAACTCCTCCATATCATAGGGAAATAGATTTTTGCTATAGCTCTTATAGATTATTTATATAACCTATTAACCTAGTATGTCAATAGGTTATATATGTTTTTTTTCTTTTTTTTTCGATGTTGTTTTTTTCACGGCAAATTCGCAGAGTACATTGAAGTTTGCCGTAGGCGAATCTTCTGATTTCTCCATTCCGCCTACGATTCAGTCGAAATGCACAAAAGCTGATTTCCGTGAGGTTTTGGGATTTTTCTTTGATAAAACAAATTGAACGTGGTAATATGATATTGTTATGACTGTTTCTAAACTTAATGCTTTCTTCGGTGCTATTGGAAAAAATCAAATCCGCTATCGTTTTCCGATTCTGATTGCCTTCTTCCTTGTGACGGTGATTTGTTGCTCTGGTCTTGCCAAATTCAGGATGGTCAACGGAAGTGACGGCTGGTACGGTGACGCGGACAAAATCCAAATCGACAAAAAGCACTTTGAGGAAATCTTCGGCAATAATCACAGCCTTGGAGTTCTTCTCGTAACTGATAATGTTTTCTCCGAGGAAAGCCTTAATCTGATTCAGAAAATCGGCGACAAGATGCTGGAAATCCCCTACGCAAAGAATCTTACTTCCCTTATGGAAGTGGATATTCCGGTGGGAAATGCCGAGGGATTTGAAGTCGTAAAGCCCTATGAAAAAGGAATTCCCTCAGATCCGGCAGAATTGCAGGCAAAACGGGATTTTATCATGCGGGGAAGCGAGAAGACTAATGCTCTCATAAACTCCCTTGTAAGCGATGACGGCAAAGAAACTTGGATTCTCCTTAGCCTTGAGCCATACGAAGGCGATGTTGACGAAGAAGAAATAAAAGTGGGCTATGCCCTCAACGATATTCTGCAAAGCCCGGAATTTCAGTCGGATTCATACAAGCTTTACGGAACAGGGCAGCCCTATGCCGATGCCCAAGACGAAATCTACGAATATCCGGATTACATGCTCCGGGTCGTGCTGGGCTTTGTGGTCATGGTTATTTTCCTGATTATTTTCGTCCGTACGCCTTTGGGAGTAATCCTTCCATCTCTTGCTACGATAGGCGCAATCGCAACGGTAATGGGCGGAATGGCTTATTTTGGAGTAAAGGCCGATGCCGCGCTCATAACACTTCCTGTTCTTTTGGGAATGGCTCTTTCGGTGGGCTATTCCATTCACTACATCAACATGTTCAAGCTTTATTTCCGCCGCACTGGAAAGCGAATGGAGTCTGTCGAAAAAACCGTGGAAGAATGTGGCTGGTCGGTCTTTTTTACTGTGATTACGACCGTGGCTTCCCTTATCAGTTTTGCCCTCGTTGACATGAAGCCGGTGTCCTGGATGGGAAAAACGGCTTCCTTGGTGGTTCTGGCGGTTTATCTGTACATTGCTCTTCTGATTCCGATTTTCCTTTCATTCGGAAAAGACAAGAAGCCTGACACTTCAAAAGAAAAGGGGGCCACAAAGGTGGACATGGCCTTTTCTCGCTGGGCGGATGTGGTTCAGGCTAAACGCTGGCTCATCATTGCCCTTTCTGTCCTTGTTTTTGCCCTTTGTATTCCCTTCATGCTAAAGGTCAGCGTCAAAATCGATATGCTTTCTATTACCGGCGACCGGATGCCCCATTCAATCGAGCGCCGCAATCTCACAAAGCAAAAATTGGGCAATGAGTACAGCTATTCGGTGATGATTTCATTCGATGAGGAAGGTTCTTTCAAGCAGCCTGAGGTCATGGATTCTTTGATTGAATTTGAAAAGTATCTGGGAAGTCTCTCCCTCACAAAAATTTCTGGCGGAAAGCCCCGCGTCTCTTCCGTTACCGACATTCTAAAAGAAATGAACAGGGCATTGAACGAAGGTCAGGAAGATTTTTACGCCGTTCCAAAAGACGAATATGTTCTTGCCCAGCTTCTGGAGCTTTCTTCTATTGAAATGGCAAAAGATTTTTCAGAGAGCATGGACGATGAATTCCGCACGGTGGCCTTGAACATCGATATGGCTTATTACGACACCGAGGAAGCCACGGAAAATGTGGCTTTAATCTATCAGAAAATGGACGAGCTTTTCCCAGAGGCACATTGCTGCATTTTGGGCGACATGATTGAGTATGCCGAGATGAGCAGCCGCATGGTTCGGGGCGAGCTTAAATCCTTCGGCTTCTCATTTATCGTAATCGCCATAATGCTTGTCATCGCTTTTGCGAGCCTGCGCACGGGCTTGATTGCCATGATTCCAAATGTGGCTCCGGTCTTTTTGGTGGCGGCTGCCATGGGATTTTTCAAATATCCGCTGGATTTTTCAACTATGACCATTATGCCAATTATTTTGGGAATTGCCGTGGACGACACGATTCATTTGACCACCCACTTAAAATACGGACTAGAAAAATATGGCTCATACAAGGCTTCTATGGAAGCGGCCTTCCGCGAAATCGGAAAATCCATGTTCATGACCACATTCATCTTGTGTTCGATTTTCGCAGTTTATATGTTCAGTCCGTTACATTATCTTTTTGTCATTGGTTTATTGTCTGTAATCGGTTTGTCTGGGGCCTTGCTCGCTGACTACACCATAACTCCGGCACTTCTTTATATTGTCGGAGTGTTTAAATGATGATATATTTTGTTAGCAGAGGCTAATGAGATATCACTCTGGCTCTAGGAAAACACTTAGGAGGCATATATGAAATTGACACACATTGTTTTGGGAACGACCCTGCTTTTTGCAGGAAGTCTCGGCTTTGCACAGACAGCCCAGGAAATCGCCCAAAAGGTACACGACTTGCCTGAAGGAAAAACTTCTTCTTCCACGGCGACTTTGACCCTTATCGACAAAAGCGGAAAAACCAGAACGCGGGAAGTCGCTTCTTACGCCATGAAAGAAGGAACTACAAAAAAGTCGGTTATGGTGTTCAGAACGCCGAAAGATGTGGCTGGCGTAAGCTACTTGAGCTTTGAATATCCTGACAATCCCGACGGCAGCGTAAAAGACAGTGACAGCTGGCTTTATCTTCCTGCCATGAAAAAAGTACGCCGAGTCTCTGGTTCAAGCAAGGAAGATGATTTTCAGGGCACGGATTTTACCTATGATGACTTGGGTGAGCGAAGCATGGGAAAAGACACTTTCGCCATTCTCGGTGAAGAAAGCGTAGACGGCGTTCCCTGCTGGAAACTAGAATACACCGCAAAAGACAAAAGCGCGAAAATTTCCCGCCGCATTCTTTGGATTGGAAAGGACAATTATGTCACTTACAGGGGCGAGTACTACGACAAGGCCGGCAAGCTCAAAAAAACGCTGGCTTGCGAGGGCATCACTCAAATCAGCGGTTACTGGGTCGTGCAAAAAATGACCATGACCAATGTGCAGAGCAAGCACACAACGGTTTACGAAAGCAAAAACCAGCAGTTCGACATTCCCATCGATGCGAACTATTTTACTGTGAGCGCTCTTGAGAGGGAGCAGCTGAAATAGCAGAGTTGGAAGGAACATGATTGAATCGATTCTAAGAAAACTGTTTGGAGGGGCTTGGGGAGCAGAGCGGCAAAATCAAGGCTATTCTTGAGCAGTACCTGGCAAGTCCACTTGTCTTGCGTTGACAGTGTTTTCATGTGCATCAAACAGCCGGACAACAAGTCAAGAAGGAGAAGCTATGCAAAGCGAAATTACTAAGGAAACGCAGACCACTGGCATGGAAACGCTGGGAAATGCCCGGGAGCTTGGCGGCTATGTAAGTCATGATGGGAGAAAAGTGAAGCGGGGTGTGCTGCTTCGTTCTGCAAAGCCCATTGGTGCCAGTGCCGCGGATTTGGAGCGGCTCAAAAATGAGTACAATCTTCATACCATCACGGATTTCCGCATGAGTTATGAGCGGGAAGCTGAGCCAAATCCAAAGATTGATGGAGTGACGGATGTCTGGTGTCCGATTATCGATGAAGACATGATTTCGGCAAATGTCAACTCGTCAAGCGAATCTGCAAAATCAATGACAACTTTTGAGCGTCTCAAAATCGCTGTAGACAATGGTATCGTTACCGACAAGATGTATGTAGTATTTCTCTCACTGGAGCAGGGCAAAAAGGGGTATTCGGAATTCTTCCGCCAGCTTCTTGCCCTGCCGGAAGGAAAGTCGCTTTTGTTCCACTGCACTCAGGGAAAAGACCGCACTGGTGTTGGAGCCATGCTCATTCTCTCTGCCCTTGGTGTGGACGAGGACACGATTATGCAGGACTATATGCTCACAAATATTTTCAATGCAGGATTAATCGAAAAAGAAAAGAAAATGCTCGCCCAATACAATCTTTCTGACGCGGCACTACAGAAATATCTCTCGGTTATGGATCAGGTGAATCCTCAGTATATGCAGAATGCCTTTGATTACCTTAAAGAAAATTATGGTTCTGTAAAAGGCTACATCACAAAGGAGCTTGGTGTAACTGAGAAATACATCGGCAAGCTAAAAAATAAATTTCTTGAATAGGGGCAATTCTAATAACTGAAATTTTCGAGGTTCACATAAAAAAGAGGTGGAATCATGGAGTCTAGAATCGAAAAAGATGAGATTGTAATCAGTTTGTCTGGGAGAATCGACACGAATAATGCCGGGCAAGTCGAAAAAGAAATTCTCGGCATTACCGACGAAAACAAAAATCTCACCCCGGCTTTTGACGCAAAAGACTTGGCATACATTTCCAGTGCGGGCTTGCGCGTTCTCATGAAGGTCACGAAATCGGCAGGCAAAAAAGTCAAAGTCCACAATGTTTCAAAGGAAATATACGAGATTTTTGAGACAACAGGTTTCACAAACATTCTTGACGTGCAAAAAGCTCTCCGACAGATTTCTGTGGAGGGGTGCGAGCTCATCGGTTCGGGCGGCTTCGGAAAGGTCTATCGCACTGACCCGGAGACAATCGTAAAAGTCTATACGGCAAATTTTTCTCTCGAAGCAATCCAGCAGGAGCGGGACACGGCCCAAAAAGCTTTTCTTATGGGAGTTCCCACGGCCATTTCTTACGATGTGGTCAAATGCGGCGAAAATTATGGAGTTGTCTACGAGCTTTTGAATGCAAAAACAACGGCGCAGATTATGAACGCGGAGCCTGAGCGAATCCCGGAAATCGGCAAAAAAAGCGCGAATTTGCTCAAACAGTTGCACCAAATTTCCGTGGACGAGGGCGCGCTGCCTGACCGCAAAAAAGACTTGATTGAATGGGTGGACAAAATTCTTCCTGTTATAGACCCGTCCGAGGCGGAGGAAATACGCACATTCATCAAAAATATTCCCGATTCCAGACATTTTCTTCATGGCGACTTCAACGCAAAGAATATTATGGTAAACGGCGATGAATTCATTTTGATTGATATTGGTGATGCCGCCTTTGGACATCCGGTCTTTGATGTGGCGGGACTTGCCCTTGCTTACGTATATCTGCCCAACTCTCCACTGCCTGTGGAGGAAAGAGCACGCTTGTTGGGCTTCCGCCTGGAAAACGCGCCGGTTTTGCTGAATCAAATGATTGCCTCCTACTTTGGCATTGATGAGAACGACAAGGCTGAAATCGGCAAGCGAATCCAGACGGTTATTCCCTACGCAAATCTTCTGGCTTCTTATCAGAGCACAAGAAGATGCGGTTTCAATATGGACTACATGAAACAAATCTCGCAGGGACTGATAAAAGTAAAACTCCTGCCGTCTATCCGCAGTGCGGGGGAGCTTTCGTGGTAAAAATTCGATTGGAGGAAAAATGAATACTAGACGTGGATTTCGTATCGGCTTTTTCAGCTTGTTGTTTTTCTGCTTGTTTGAAAGCCCGTTTTTTGCT
This sequence comes from Treponema sp., assembly GCA_017412405.1. Classification (GTDB taxonomy): domain Bacteria; phylum Spirochaetota; class Spirochaetia; order Treponematales; family Treponemataceae; genus Treponema_D. The sequence continues at coordinate 20,205 of JAFPYB010000049.1, forward strand.
CAGGAATTTTCCTATTCTGGAAGTTTTTCGGCACTTTCTGGAATAGGACTTCCGAACACCCATGACAACAAGGGTGATTTTTTGGCTGGCGCGCTTACGTTCGACAACACTGTTAAGGCATATTTTTCACAGGCCATGTTTTGCACGAATGCGGTTTTCATTGCCGATGGCGTGGGAAGCCAGTCTACCAACGGCGTATCATCATTTGTGAGCGACGATGGGCATTTTGCCCTAAAGCTCAAGGAAGCATACGTTGATTACAACGGCGGGGTCTGGGCCGTGCGGGTGGGACGGCAGATTTCTGCCTGGGGAAAGGCCGACGGCATCCAGGTTGCGGATGTGCTTTGCCCCCAGGACGAGTCCACCATAATTGCGTCTTCCTACAAGGAAAGCCGTCTGGGAATCGATGCCCTGCGTCTTTCTTTCACAGGAACGAGCGTTCAGGCTGATGTGTACTGGATTCCGTTTTTTACGCCGAGTACGCTTCCCCTTGCGAAAAACAATCCCCTGAGAGCAATTGTTTTTCCGTCTCGGTTTGACGGATTTTCACTTGTCACGCCCACGCGCTACGACGACCTTGACCTTCCTGAGAAAAAATTCACGAACAGCGAGTGGGCGCTTCGGGTGAGCTTGTATCGCTCCGCATTCGACATATCGTTTTATGGTTTTTACGGCTGGGACGATATACCCTTTTTCTCCTACACGGCTGTGAGCGGTTCGTGCGTGGCCGTGAAAGGAACCTATGAGCGCATGGCAATGTTCGGTGTGGATGCCGCCGTTCCATGGCGCGATTTTGTGTTCCGCCTTGAAGGCGCATATTTTCCTGAGCGGCATATGCAGACAAGCGCAGACTGGCAGGGAAAGCGCCAGCGCGAAGGCGAGTGTTTTTCGTCTTCGGAGGAACACCATCAGCTTGTGGGGCTTGTGGGGTTTGATTGGACACCCAGCGGCTGGACATTGGCTGCGCAGTACATTGCGGACGGTGCGTTTGGCGACGGGGATGCGCTTGAGCGAAAGTCGTTTCAGCATCTGGCGAGCTTGATGCTGGAAAAACCGCTTTTGAACGATACGCTCACGGTTTCTGCCCTCGCTTTTCTTGATTTGCGCGAGTTTTCTTCCTGTATTGAGCTTTCTGCCGACTACAGCTTGAATGATTCAATAAAGCTGTCCCTCATTGGAAACCTGTTTCTTGAGGGCGTGGACGACAAGCAGGGCTTGTACGGGGCAAACCGTGATTTGAGCTGCATTACCCTCAAAGGCACAGTTTCATTCTAAAAAAAATCCCGCACCGAGTTCTTTGGCGCGGGATTTTTGTTTTCTGGGCGAACCTGCCTATGCGTTTGCCATTGCGGTGAGTTCGGCGAGCATTTTGGGCAAGCCCTCGTCCATTGTCTCGTTGGAGAACTGGCACGTTCCTACTTTTTCGTGTCCGCCGCCGCCGTATTTGAGCATGAGCCTGCCAACGTTCACGTTCGATGTCCTGTTCAATATGCTGTAGCCCACAGCCGCAGAACATCCCTGACCGCCGCGCCCGCTTACAATCCATGCGCTGATGTTCTGCTCTGGGTACATGCTGTAAATCATGAATCGGTTTCCAGTATAGATTGGGTCAACGCCGCGAAGGTCTGATATGATGAGGTTTCCTTCCACGCGGGTGTGGACCTTTACCATCTCCTTGAATTTTTCCGTCTGCTCGTTGTAGACTTCGATTCGTTCCTTTACGTCGGGCATGGCGAGAATCTCATCGGTGGAAGCCGTGCGGCAGGCAACCATGAGCTTTTCCATGAGCGCGTAGTTCGGGATTGTGAACTGCCTCCAGCGTCCAAGCCCCGTGCGCGGATCCATCAAGAATCCCACGAGAATCCAACCTTTCGGGTTCTGGATTTCGTCAATCGTCAGATTGCCGGAATCAACCTTGTCTACGGCAACCATGATGTCGTCGTAGTTGGGGAAACGCTCCTTTCCGCCGTAATATTCGTAGATGATGCGCGCGCATGAAGGCGTAATGCGGCTTTCGCCCTTGTACTGGCCTTCAAGCTGGTTGCGCTCGAATTCGCTTGAATGGTGGTCGAACCAAAGCCCGCAGCCTTTCACGAAAGGCACGTTGGCAAGACAATCGTTCTCGTCTATTGGTACAAGTCCGTCCTGCAAATCCTTGGGATGCGCAAATTTCCAGTGGTCAATAACGCCCACGTCCAAAAGAAGCGCACCGCAAACAAGCCCGTCAAAATCAGAGCGGGTCACTAATCTCATTGCCATAACAAAAAACTCCTCCCAAAAAGTTTACCATGAAAAAATCGTACGCGCAAATTTTTTGCTTCGCCCTCCTAGCGCAAATCATCAAACGTACCCTCGTCGTACAGCTCCAAGAATTTTTCCACAACTTTCGGGTCGAGCTGTGTCCCTGAGCACCGCTTGATTTCTTCCACAATGTAGTCCAAAGGCAGCTTTTTCCTGTACGGGCGCGTGGAGCTCATGGCATCAAAAGTGTCTGCCACAGCGATGATTCTCGCCACCCAGGGAATTGCTTGGGCAGAAAGACCTTCTGGGTAGCCCTTGCCGTCGAACCTCTCGTGGTGGTAATGCGCTCCAGCCGCCAAATCTTCCTGGATGTTCACGTCCTTCAAAATCGGACGGTTCGGATTGTA
>JAFPYB010000050.1 GCA_017412405.1 Treponema sp.
CTTTAAGCGTCTCAAAGGCGACAATAAAGAACTTTTAATTATTCCGGGCGCAGTCCACACCGACCTGTACGACAACCGCGACTATATTCCGTTCGACAAGTACGAGGCATTTTTTACTCAGTATTTGAAATAGCACGGAAAAAAGGAGGGGGCAGTTCATGCGAACATTCGATTTATAATCGAGTGCAAAACTCGTTAGCGAAGCGTCACTCCCCCTCGCTCCAACCGCTTCGCGTTTTTCGCTACCCCCTCTGCGGGGTAGGGAGCCGGTCGCGAAAGCGAAAAAACTCGCGAGGCGAGTTTGGTCACTTCGTTCCACGGCGAGTCTCGGTGAAGGCTATGCCTGAACCGCACCCCGCAACGCCTCCGAAAACTCTCTATTGCTTAATCACTCGCTTTAAGCTCACTCCGTACTGAAAACCGCGTTTTAAGTAATTCACCGCGTTGCCGTATGCCTCGCCGTCCATTTGGTAGGCGTATTTGTATCCGCAGTTGACATCAAGCAGCAGATGCCACGGAAGCGAGAATTTGTAGCCGATTTGCGGGATAACCGAAAGCATCTCGCCGGTCGCATCTTCGGAAATAGACTCGCCCTCATAGCCGAGATAATCAAAATAGCTGCCCACGCCCACATACAGCTTCCGCATCTGTCTGCTGAGTGGATACCATTCGGCAAAAAGCCCGAAACTGACGGTCACACAGTATGTGTCCTCGTAATGCGTGTTGATGACCGCATGACCAAAGTAGCCCTTAATCGCATGGTGAGGAAAAATCTGCCGTTCGTACTGCACGCCGAATCCGATTCCCAGATTGGAAAGCTGCATGGCAAGGAGCATAAAATCAAGCGAAAGCAGGTGCGTGATGACGACCTCATCCTCATCTGATTTGGAAAACTGCTCTTTTATCGATGCGAACACTCCCTTTGATTCAGTTTCCGTACCATTAGAATCATCTTCACTCTGGCAGAACACATTCGGCGCGAGAATGAGGCACATCAGAAAAATCGCGGTAATTTTTTTCATGTCAGAAAATCTTTTTCTCATCGGGGAACACCTGGGCAAAATACATGTCTGCCATCGTCTTGACTGACTCCGCGCAATCGTTTCTGACCCACGCGAGCGACACGTTGAACAGGCAGCCCGCCGCATAATACGCCTCGTACACCGAAAATTGCTGCCATCGCTCCTGATGATTTTCAAGCATCGATTTGTTCAAGAATTCCAAATAAATGCTTTCCAAATGCGCTTTAATGATGACCGAAAGCGCGTCCTTTTTTTCTTTCATGCCCGAAAACACGCGGAAAATCATCTCGTAGCAATCGTCTTTGTTTACTGTGGTCGGGTGAATATCCGCGTTAAAGCCGTGCATCTCCCGCGTGAAAAAATAGCGGATAATATCCTCTTTTGTTTCAAAATGACGGTAGTATGTCGCCCTGCCGATTCCCGCCTTTTTGGTGATGTCCGTGACCGAGATTTTCTCGAACGGCATCGTTTCCATCAGTGCAAAAAGCGCCTGAACGATAAAATCCTTTGTTTTGTCCGCAGAAACAGACTCTTGCATGATACAAAATCCCCCGTTGTGTCTATTTTTGCACAGCCCGGCTTGACTTCAAAACAACTGTGCCATATATTTGTTTTAGATGATACAGATGTATCAAACTTAATGATTTTATAATACGACTGATTCAAGAATTGGTCAAGGAGTTTTTTATGAAGAAATTACTTATGACTGTGGCTCTGGGTGTTGCACTCACTTTTGCGGCGAGCGCGGAAAATGCGTTCTCAAACCTGTTCGGCACGGTGAGAATGGAAGCCGGCTTAAAGGGAATCGTAACGACGGGCGCAGGCTCTGCTTGGAGCGATGATTTTGACTTTCCGACCAACCGCGACAATGTGAACTTCGGCGGCGGATTCGGCTTGTTCGGTCATGCCGCATTCGGAAGCGGAAGCGTTCGCTACATGAACCAGCTCGAAGTGAACTTGCTTTTCAATGACGGAATCGGAAACAGCATCACGAACTTCTTTGACGGCGACGACGAAAAGGGCTATCTTTCTGTACTTACGCTTGATATTCCGCTCTTGTTCGGCGTTGACATTGATGTCGGAAAGATCGTGCTTTCGCCGTTCATTGGACCGGTTCTCTCTGTTCCGCTTACTGGCACGGCGACATTCGCAGGAAAAGACTACGACCTTTCATGCAAAGGCGTGAATTTCGGCGGAACGGTCGGGCTTGGTGTCGGGATTCCCGTTGGTCCCGGACAAATTGCGATTGATGCGCGCTATGCCTATGACTTTACCGAAACAAAAATGAAGGTCGAAGACCTTGACGGCACACAGACGCTCTACCGCCGCGGCGGAATTCAAGTTAGTCTCGGATATAAGACACAGCTGAAATAAGACGGATAAAGCAAGTTACAAATACCCTGCGGGCAGTATGCCCACGGGGTACGGGAAGGAGTTTGATATGAAGAAGGCATTACATGGCATTGCGGACGCATTTTTTGCAGGAATGGGATTTATCGCCGCTATTTTGTACTCGATGTACAGAGCGGTATTAGGGCAGTTCTTTTGCCGACGGCTGAGATTCATGGCGTAACGGAGGAACTCATGGAAAGCAAGACGATCGACATTTTCAGCGGATTTTTAGGAGCTATTTTCTACGGTTGGGCAGTCGGAAACTTTATGTTTCCATGTGAACTAACACTCGATGGCGAGAGCAAGGCAAACGCCAGCGTGGGGAAGAAGAAATCTGCTTCTGAAACGACAGCGACAAACGAGTAGCTACCCCACAGCGGCGTTAGCCGCGTTGCGTTAGCACAACTTCCCATACAAGAATATCCGTGTGACACCACACAAAAAAAGACCTTCTGCAAACTCGCAGAAGGTCTTTTCGTTTTCTGGTGGTTTCGACACGCGGCTAGAAGCTACGCTGCC
>JAFPYB010000051.1 GCA_017412405.1 Treponema sp.
CTTTTGCGCCCAGCGGTCATGGAAGTCAGTCTGGCAAGATAATCGTTGTTACTAACAAGGACTTGCGTGACAAAATCAGCGGTGAGAACGCAAAAATCATGGGGCAGCAGCCGGGATTTGACCCGTTTTACGGAGCGCCGGTCATTATGATTGTTCTGGTCGATAAAAATGCTCCCACTTACAAATACGATGGCCCTCTTGTAATGGCAAATCTTATGACGGCGGCTGAAAGTCTCGGAATCGCCAGCATTTGGATTCATCGCGCTAAAGAGGAATTCGACTCTGATTTTGGAAAGCAGATTTTAAAAGAGCTAGGGCTTGAAGGCGAATACGAAGGTGTCGGTCATGTTGCCCTTGGCTATGCGGCGGAAGGTGCGATTCGTCCTGCCGCTCCCCGCAAGGAAAATGTTTTCTGGTGCCGCTAAAATTTCCTGCAAAAAATGATAGAAGGTAAGCGCGATTCTGCGGGGCTGCTTTCTGTAGGTGAAATCTTGTTGGATAAGATTTTTGTGGTTTTCGCGACATTGTGGGCGGGGAATGAATAAAAATGGTATTTTACCTATCGACTAAGTAGGGAATTTTGTTCTATAATCAATCACATCATGACCCTGCAGCAGGTAAAATACATTATCGGTGTGGCAGAAAGCGGTTCTCTCAACAAGGCTTCCGAAAAGCTCTTCATTTCACAGCCGTCCCTTACGGCGAGCATTCACGATTTGGAGTATGAGCTTGGGTTTCAGATTTTCACGAGAAGTGCGCGGGGTGTGACTGCCACCGCGCGTGGAAGCCGCTTCATAAGCGATGCCCGAGGGCTGTACGCGCATTACGAGGAGCTTTTCAAGAAATATTCCGAGAAGGAGAAGAAGACTTTTTCTGTCTCCACGCTCTATTATGCGTTCGCGAGGAAAGCTTTCGTGGAGGTGGTCAAGAAATTTTCCCCGGACGGCTATGACTTTGCTTTTCGAGAGATGAAGGCGAGCGAGGTGATTGACGATGTGTACAACCAGAAGAGCGAGCTTGGAATCATCTACATGAGCGACGCGAACCGGGAGCAGGTCTTGAAGTCCCTTGAGGCGAAGCACTTGGAGTTCCGTCATCTGACGGAATGCAACGCTTTTGTCTATCTGTACAAAAATCATCCGCTGGCTGAAAAAGAATCAATATCCTTGGACGAGCTGTCCGACTACCAGTTCGTCACCTACGACAGGAGCGATGTGACCGCGTTCTTCACCGGAGAGGCGTTGAAGCGGCGGGAACTCACCCAGGCTATTACTGTTGCCGATAGGGCCACCGTCCTATCCCTGCTCAAGTCGCTGGACGGCTACACGTTCCTTTCTGGCGTGCTGGGCGAGGAGGGGGACGGCGACTACATCCCCATCCCTCTAAAAACACTGGACGACGGCGTGAACCATACGTTCGAGCTTGGCTATATTGCCCAGAAGGGGGTGCGCATGAACGACATAAGCCTCACATACATTGACGCAATCCGCCGTATTCTTCATATTGCGGGTTTTGTCTGCTGATTTCTCTTTTGCCCGGTCAAGTCCCTGACGACTTCACCAGCTATAATCAGCCCTGCCACCGACGGAACGAAGGCGGCGCTTCCTGGGGCGATTCCGTTCCCTTTCTTTTCCGCGCCGTTTTTTCCCTCGTCGCCCAAAGATGGTGTCACGGGCTTTTCCTTCGAGTAGACCACTTTCACATTCCGAATGTTGCGCTTCTTGCATTCCTGCCTCATCACGCGGGCAAGGGGACAAACGCTCGTCTGGGAAATGTCCGCCACCTGGAACATGGTGGGGTCGAGCTTGTTTCCCGCGCCCATGCTGGAGATTATGGGCGTTCCGGTTTCCTTTGCCTGCACGATGAGCTGGATTTTCGCCGTCACGGTATCAACAGCATCCACAATATAATCGTATTTTGAAAAATCGAACTGGTCTTTTGTCTCGGGAAGGTAAAAGCACTTGAAGGCGTTCACCTGGGCCTCTGGGTTTATGTCCAAAATCCGCTCCTTCATCACGTCAACCTTTGGTCTTCCCACCGTCTTATGGGTGGCGATAATCTGCCTGTTCAGGTTTGTGAGGCTCACCGTGTCGTTGTCTATTATGTCGATGTGGGAGATTCCGCTCCTTGCCAATGCCTCCACCGCAAATCCGCCCACGCCTCCCACGCCGAAGACCGCAACATGGGCGCGGTCCAAAATCTCCATCGCCTGTTTGCCGAGAAGCAATTCTGTCCTTGAAAACTGATTCAACATGAGCCACATTTTACCTGCAAGGAGCATGGAAAATCAATCGATGGACGGGGAAGGTTTGACTTGGCTTTGTGAGCGGTGTTTGGAGGTTGTGGAGGTGCGGTATAGTTTTTTTCTATAGCTTGCATAGAAAAAATGTATTATGAGAAACTGTATATTTCCTATATAACATACTGTATTACTAGGTAATAAAGAGGTACATCATGAAACAAAGCATACAGACCGCGATTCGACGTGCGCTTCCCATTGCCGGCATCCTTCTTGCCATCATAGTGCAGACCGCGCTTCCGGACAATCCATTGCATCCCGCGCCGACAAAGCACTACTATTCCGCGCTTTTGTCGGCCCTCTTGGTGCTTGCCGCCGTTCTTTTCGCACTCTCTTTCTTTTCCAGAAAATTTGGGGAGAAACTGGCTCACAAGGGTGCGTTCTATTTCGGGGCGGCGGTCATCGTTACTGTCATAAATCTTGTAACGGCAAAGCTGGCTCTCCTTCCCGTGATTTTCTTCCCGAGCTACGACAACATACTGGCAGTTTTCGTGGAGCAGACACCGCTTCTTCTCAAATGCATCGGATTCTCGTTCCGCCTGCTCATCCTCGGCGCGCTCTGGGGAGTTGGCGCGGGCTTTGTGACAGGTGTTTTTCTAGGATTCTCAAAGAAAGTCTATTATTGGATAAACCCGTACATAAAGCTCATCGGCCCCATTCCTGCCACGGCATGGATTCCCCTAGTCCTCACAACGTTCCCAACGCCGCTGGGCGCAAGCATCTTCATCATCGCCCTTGCAGTGTGGTTCCCGGTGCAGCTCATGACAAGCTCTGGAATCCAGAACACGAGCAAAGTCTATTTTGA
>JAFPYB010000052.1 GCA_017412405.1 Treponema sp.
CAAGAGGGCGAATCAGAAAATCTACGATAAAATCATGCGTAAGGCGGGAAGCCTTGTGCGCGTGGGACAGGAAATCGAGAAAGAGCTTGGAGTCCCAATCATAAACAAGCGCATTTCCGTTACTCCTATTTCGCTTGTGGCTGGGGCGAGCGGAGAAAAGTCTTATGTGGGGTACTGCAAGACGCTTGACCGTTGTGCAAAAGAACTTGGAATCAATTTTATAGGCGGATTCTCTGCTCTCGTTCAGAAAGGGATAACTGCGGCGGACAGGATTTTGATTGATTCGATTCCAGAGGCACTTTCATCAACTGAATTCGTGTGTTCCAGCGTAAATGTCGGTTCAACTAAGTCTGGAATCAATATGGACGCGGTAAAGCTGATGGGAGAGACGATTTCAAAGACGGCGGAGGCTTCAAAAGAGCTTTCTGTGAACGGGTGCGCAAAGCTCGTGGTGTTTTGCAATGCCCCGGAGGATAATCCGTTCATGGCGGGGGCGTTTCATGGTCCTGGTGAGGCTGACAGCGTTATAAATGTGGGCGTTTCGGGACCAGGCGTAATTCTGGCTGCGGCGCGTGAGTACAAGGGAAGGCCGATTGACGAGCTTGCCGAGGGAATCAAGAAGATGGCGTTCAAGATTACGCGCCTTGGTCAGCTAGTTGGAACTGAGGCAGCCCGCAGGCTTGGCGTGGATTTCGGAATCCTTGACCTTTCGCTCGCGCCTACTCCTGCCGTTGGCGATTCTGTGGCCCGAATCCTTGAGGAAATAGGTCTTGACGGAGCTGGCGCGCCCGGGACTACTGCTGCGCTTGCCATGCTTACCGATATGGTAAAGAAAGGCGGAGTTATGGCTTCAACGAGCGTTGGCGGGCTTTCGGGCGCGTTCATTCCGGTAAGCGAGGACGAAGGCATGATAAACGCCGTGAAGCAAGGTTCAATCTGTCTTGAGAAGCTGGAGGCAATGACGACTGTTTGTTCCGTGGGACTTGACATGATTGCTATTCCAGGTGACACGCCCGCCACTACAATCAGCGGAATAATGGCAGATGAGTTTGCGATTGGTATGGTCAACAACAAGACAACGGCGGTGCGCCTTATCCCTGTTCCGGGAAAAAAAGCCGGCGACTGGGTTGAGTTTGGCGGACTTTTGGGCGGATGCCCTGTTATGCCTGTAAGCAAGTTCGGGTGTGCTGATTTTATCAACCGCGGCGGAAGGATACCGGCACCAATACACTCATTCCGCAATTAGCGGAATGAGTGTATTGGTGCCAACGAGTTTTGCTTTGCAAAACTCGCGAAGGCAGCCTCCCGTGACTTCAGTATAAATTACAGCTGGAATCAATTCAATAAAATATGATTTATTATTCATTTTGTGTCATAATGTATACTAAGAGAATTTAATTTCGAGGTATATTTTTATGGAACAGTCTAATTCTTTGCACGAACTTCATCTTGCCCCTGTCATTGCAGTGGATTCCGAAAAATGTTGCAATTGCCACAGATGTATTTCCGTCTGTCCTGTCAAAATGTGCAACGATGCCTCTGGTGACTATGTTTCTGTTGACCCCGACCTCTGCATAGGATGCGGGGCTTGCATTGAGGCATGCGTGCACGGGGCAAGGAGCGGAATTGATGACACAAGGGCTTTTTTGGAAGACCTTAAAGCCGGAAAAAAAATAGTCGCAATCGTTGCACCTGCTGCGGCTGTCAATTTCAAGGGAAAAGACCTTGAATTCAACGGATGGCTCAAATCAATCGGCGTAAAGGCCGTGTTCGATGTTGCGTTCGGAGCGGAGCTTACGACTAAGAGCTATGTGGAGCAGATAAAAAACGAAAATCCGGACTTGATGATTTCACAGCCTTGTCCGGCACTTGTTTCGTTCGTTGAGATTTACCGACCGGAGCTTATAAAATATCTTGCAAAAAGCGACAGTCCTATGGCGCACACTGTCGAGTGCATAAGGCATTTCTATACCGAATACTCTGACTGTAAGATTGCCGTAATATCGCCGTGTTTTGCGAAAAAGCGTGAGTTCGATGAGAACGGGCGTGGTGACTACAATGTTACGATGAAAAATCTTGATGAGTATCTGAGATTGAACGGAATCGATTTGTCAAAATTCCCCAAGACCGATTACGACAATCCTCCCGCCGAGCGCGCGGTTTTGTACTCAACTCCGGGCGGACTTATGCGCACTGCGGAGCGTTTCGTTCCTGGAATCTCAGAGAGGACTCGCAAAATCGAGGGACAGCCGCAGGTTTCGGCATATCTTTCCGGGCTTCAGAAAATGCTTGCTTCCGGCGAGAAGCCTCAGTGTCAGCTCGTAGACTGTCTTAACTGCGGAATGGGTTGTAACCGTGGGGCTGGTACGGTGAATCACGATATGACCGTTGACCAGATTGAAGCTTTTGTTGAGAAGCGTTCTCAAGACAGAAAAGTGCGGTGGAAGACGCAGTACGGAGGAAAATCTGCCCTTAAAAAACTTGATAAAACTATTTCCGATTACTGGAAGCCTGGAATTTACTCAAGGACTTATGTGGACAGAAGCTCTTTTTTAAAGAACAAAATAAAAGAGCCGACGGAAAGTCAGCTTGAAGATATTTTCCATAGTCTTGGAAAACACTCCAAGAAAGATTTGCACGATTGCGGCGCATGTGGCTACGGTTCGTGCAGACAGATGGCAATCGCGATTTTCAACGGAGTGAACAGGCGCGAGAACTGCCACCAGTATGTTTTGCATATTGCGAATGTAGCCCATGACAACGAACTTTACGAAACGGTCAGAAACATAACGAAGCAAAGCATAAAGATGCTTGAGGAAACAAAAGGTGGTGTTGCGTCTCTCGTCTCCGTTACGAAAGATATGTCCCAGAGCGTTTCGTCAGGTTCGTCCGCAATTCAGGAAATGCTCGGAAACATCAATTCGATAAATTCAATCATCGAAACGAATTTCAGGATTGTCGCAGAGCTTGAGAAAGCAACGCAGACTGGACGCACGAATCTTGCCGATGTGACGAATCTTGTGGGTGAGATTGAAGCTGAATCAAGGACTCTTATGGAAATGAGCAAGATGGTTGCGCAGATTTCTGGTCAGACGAATATGCTCGCCATGAATGCGGCTATTGAGGCGGCTCACGCTGGTCAGTACGGTGCGGGATTCTCTGTCGTTGCGGATGAAATTCGTAAGCTTGCCGAGGATTCTGGAAAAGAGGCGCGTCAGATTGGGGAAGTTCTCAAAAAAATCAAGGGAATGATAGACAACGCATACTCAAAAACGGGAATCGCGAATAAGGAATTTGAGACAGTCGTTTCACTTGCTGGCAAAGTAAAAGACCAGGAGCTTGAGGTAAAGAGCGCGATGAGCGAGCAGAACGAAGGCAACAATCGTCTTCTTGATGATTTGGCGCAAATGCAGGACGGAACGCATGCTGTAGAGACGGCAGCTGGCAAGGTCAGCACGAGTACGGACACCGTAATAAAGGAAATATCTGATATTGGAAAACGATAGGTTAATAAGAACTTGTTTGCTTACTATCATATTTCTTGAAAAAGTGTCATAATAAGCGATATTTTTATCCAAACAAAAGGCAGCTTAAAAAATCATGTTTTGACGCTGCCCCAAAAACAAAATCATGGAGAAAAAGAGAAATGGCTGTAATTACACCAAAAATCCGTTCAAACATTTGTATCAATGCTCACCCCATTGGATGCGCAAAGGACACTCTCAACCAGATTGAGTATGTAAAATCTCAGAAATCAAAAAGAGGGGTAAAAACTGCGAAGGAAGGCGGATATGCTCCGAAAACTGTCCTTGTTTTGGGCTGCTCTACAGGTTACGGCTTGGCTTCAAGAATTACAGCCGCTTTTGAGTACGGGGCTGACACAATCGGTGTTTCGTTCGAGAAAGAAGGAACTGAAACGAAAGGCGGAACTCCGGGCTGGTACAACAACAAGGCTTTTGACCGTGAGTCTGAGAAAGCAGGGCTGAAAACATTCACTTTCAACATGGATGCGTTCTCCGACGAGTGCCGCAAGGCTGTTATCGAAAAGATAAAAGAATGGGGAGTAAAATTCGACCTTGTTGTTTATTCGCTTGCTTCTCCTGTAAGAACTGACCCTGACACGAAAGTTCTTTACCGCTCTGTGCTTAAGCCGGTCGGAAAGCCTTTCGGCGGCCCTGCCCTTGATATGATGACAGGAAAAATCACGGTGATGGAGGCTGCTCCTGCTGAGGGCGATGATGTTGCCAATACTGTGAAGGTTATGGGTGGCGAAGACTGGGAACGCTGGATAAAACAGCTCAAAGAGGCAGATGTTCTTTCTGACGGAGCGCGTACAGTCGCTTACTCGTACATCGGACCGAAATATTCTCATCCGATTTACCGCGACGGAACGATTGGAGCTGCAAAAAAAGACCTTGAAGCTCGTGCCCACAACATTGACGCAAGCCTGAAATCTTTGAACGGCGCAGCTTATGTGAGTGTGAACAAGGGGCTTATAACTCGTTCAAGTGCGGTAATCCCGATTATCGCACAGTATCTTGGCTGTCTCTTTAAGATTATGAAAGAGCGCGGAACTCACGAGGGGTGCATCGAGCAGATGGAAAGACTTTTCTCTGAGCGTCTTTTCACAGCCGACAAAAAAGTGCCGGTGGACAGCGAGAACAGAATCAGAATCGACGACTGGGAGCTTGATCCGGATGTTCAGGCAGAAGTCGATAAAATCATGCCGAACGTCACCCAAGAGAATGTGGCAAGTCTCATCGACCTTGAGGGAATCAGGCACGACTTCTTGATGATAAATGGATTCGATGTGCCTGGCGTGGATTATTCAAAAGACGTGCCACGAATGGACACAATCGACTAAGAGGAAAATTATGGCAGAAAATGAACAGCTTCAGACCGTGCGCCATTCATGCGCCCATGTAATGGCGGAGGCGGTCATGCACTTGTTTCCGGGAACGAAATTCGCAATCGGCCCGGCAATTGACAACGGATTTTACTACGATTTCGATTTTACGGGCAAAAAACCGACGGAAGACGATTTTCCTGCAATCGAAAAGGAAATGCGCCGTATTCTTGCGGGAAATTTCGAGTTCAAGCGAACTGAAGTTTCCAAGGAGGAGGCTCGGAAGATTTTTGCTGATCAGCCGTACAAAATCGAGCTTATCAACGACCTTCCAGACGGCGAGACGATAACGACGTATCAGCAGGACGATTTCGTGGACTTGTGCCGCGGTCCCCATGTCGCGTCAACAAAGGAAATCAACCAGCAGGCGTTCAAAGTGGCAAAAATGGCGGGTGCGTACTGGCGCGGGGACGTTAAGCGTCCCATGCTCACGAGAATCTACGTCTACTGTTTCGCAAAACCGAACGACTTGAAGGACTACCTCAAGATGCTTGAGGAGGCAGAAAAGCGCGACCACAGAAAACTCGGCGTTCAGATGGATTTGTTCCACATAGACCCTGAAGATCCGGGCCAGATTTTCTGGCATCCAAACGGCTGGGCAATGTATGTGGCTATTCAGGACTACATGAGAAAGCGCGTCCTTGCCGACGGCTACAAGGAAGTCTGCACACCCGCAATCATGCCACGCTCTTTGTGGGAACGCTCGGGCCACTGGGGACACTACCAGAAGAATATGTTTGTCACCGAGAGCGAAAACCGCGTGTTTGCAATAAAGCCTATGAACTGCCCCGGCGCGCTTGAGATTTTCAATTCCCGTGCGCGCTCGTACAAGGATTTGCCCATGAGACTGGCCGAATTCGGGCACGACGTTCGCAACGAGCCGAGCGGAACGCTTTCTGGAATCATGCGCGTGCGTGGATTCGTTCAGGACGATGCTCACATCATTTGTACCGAGGAGCAGGTTTCTCAGGAAGTGGCAAAATTCTGCCGGCTCTTGAAAAGCGTATACCATGATTTTGGCTTTGACGAGCTCGTGGTTAAATTCTCTACGATGCCTGAGGATCATGTGGGAGATTTGGCAACGTGGGAACGCGCAGAGAAAGCTTTGAGCGATGCGTGTGTGTCGGCGGGGCTTTCCTACGAGATACAGCCAGGTGAGGGGGCTTTCTACGGACCGAAGCTTGAGTTCAAGCTGTTCGATTGTCTTGGAAGGGAGTGGCAGTGCGGAACTATTCAGGCAGATTTCCAGCTTCCCAGTGCGGAGCGTCTCAACGCGCAGTACATCGGCGCTGACAACCAGAAACACCACCCGGTCATGCTCCATAGAGCAGTGCTTGGTTCTATAGAGCGTTTCATGGGTATTTTGATTGAGAACTTTGGTGGGGCAATGCCGCCGTGGATTCATTTTGAGCAGGTGGCTGTCGTGCCAATCGGGGAGAACTTCAATGCTTATGCCGATGAAGTGGCAACAAAGCTCCGCAGCGCGGGCTTCCGCGCCGAGGCGTACACGAACGGCGACAACATGAAGTCCAACATCAAGTTCATTACCAGCGAGCACAAAACACCGTACATTCTTGTGGTGGGCGCAAAGGAGCAGGAGTCCAATTCTGTGAACGTGCGCTTCCGTGCCGACTCTGGAAAACAGCAGCAGACGATGGCTTACGATGAGTTCGAGAAATATCTCTCGGACAATGTTAAAAATCATTCTGTGACGCTGTAGGATTTTCGGGGGTGCGCCCCCGAGATTCCGTGCTTGGTTTTTGCCTGGAACTCTAGGCTGGTTCGTTTCAAAAATCAAGCTCTTTTGGAAATGTTGCCGTGCTTTGCACGGCAATTATGCTCACTTCCGCGCCACAATCACCATTGTCTGCATATTCTGGTCATATGGGTGCTGCTCAAAGTCCCCGAAAATCTCCACGCGCCTGTAGCCGATGCGCTCCAGCGTCTTTTTAAGCTCGGCGGCGGAATAGAGCCGCTGCACGAACTGGTGTTCCAGCCGCTCCCCTGTGTTGTCGTCAATCAAAATCCATTTTGAGCGCAGACCTTCCCAAGCCCCCACCACCTCAAATTCTGTGAGCACGGTTTTTCCTGCTCGGGAGAACCATTCGCCTTCCGTGAAATATTTTATCTCAACTTCGCGGCTCAGGTTTTCGAGAATGAACGTTCCGCCGTCCTTGAGGGAGTCAAAAATCGATTTGAGGATTTGTGCGTCTTCCTCCTCCGTATCGCAGTAGCCGAAGGACGTGTACAAGTTCACGGCGCAGTCGAATTTTTGCGCGCTCTTGAACGTGCGCAGGTCGGATTTTACGAGGTTTAGGAAAACGCCTTCGTCCTCCGCGCTTTCCCTGGCAGCGTCCAGCTCCGACTGGATTAAATCCACACCTGTCACGTCCATGCCCAAAATCGCAAGCTCCACGCTGATTCTTCCAGGCCCGCAGCCCGCGTCAAGAATTTTCGCGCCTTTTTCAAGGCCTGCAATGCGCACGACGCTTTCTGCCACAGCTCCGGCCTCGCTCCACCGCTGCTCGTCGAACATGATTGGGCCGTAGTTTTCCCAGAACTGCTCCGATTCAAACCATTCTTTTTTTTCCATATGATTACATCTTCATGCGTCCGTTCAAGCTGCGTGCCAGCGTGAGCTTGTCCGCGTATTCAAGGTCTCCGCCCACGGGAAGTCCGCTTGCTAGGCGGGTCACAACAATGTCCATGAGCGAAATGAGTTTTTTCAGGTACAAGGCCGTTGTGTCGCCCTCAACTGTGGGGTTCGTGGCGATGATGACTTCTTTCACGTTCCCGTCCCGAAGCCTGGCCAACAGCTCTGAAATCCGCAGGCTGTCAGGCCCCACGCCGTCCAGGGGCGCAATGACCCCGCCTAGCACATGGAACAGCCCGTTGAATTCGTGGGCGTTTTCGATGGTGGCAACGTCCTGGGGCTGCTCCACCACGCAGATAACGCTTTTGTCCCGCGATGGGTCAGAGCATATTCGGCATGGGTCTTTTTCCGTCCACGAGCCGCACACCGAGCAGCGGCAGATTCTGTCCTGCAGCGTGGCGATTTGCGTGGCGAATTTCTGCGCCCAAGCCTTGTCCGAGTTCAATATGTGGTTCACGAGCCTTCCTGCGGATTTTTTGCCGATTCCAGGCAGCCGCGCGAAGGACTCTGTAAGTTCGTCGATTGCGTTCATCACAGTCCCGGAATGTTGATTCCCATCAAGCTGCTTGATTTCTGCTTGATTTCCTCCGTGATTTTTTCGATTGCGCTGTGGTGCGCTGCCTTGATTAAGTCTTGGAGCATGGGCACATCGCGATTGTCAACGCATATTGGGTCGAGCTTTATGTCAATAAGCTCGAACTGGCCGTTGAGCGTAACTTGAACCATGTTGCCGCCGCTGGAGCCGGTTGCCCGTATTGTTGCAAGCTCTGCCTTCATGTCCTGCATTTTTCCCTCAATGTTCTTGAGATTCTTCATCAATTCAAAAGGACTCATTCGTCTTCTCCCTGTTCAATATCGATATTTTCATCGTCCTGATTTTCAGGACTGTCGGTTGCCTCGTTTTGGCTCTCGCCGTCGCTTTCCCCTGATTGCTGCGCCTCCTTCTGCTTTGTCTCTGTGGCAATCTTTGCCTTTGCGATTTCTTCCTCGCTCTTCGCGCTTCTTCCAACAACGTGTCCCTTGAACGCATCGCACAAAATGCGCACTTCAAGAGGGGCGTTCTCCTCAGGGTCTTCCACCTGCACCGTTTTCACGGCAATGTAAAAAGAAAGCAGCTCGCCCGTCGCCTCCTTTATTATTGACGAAAGCTGATTTTTGTTCTTGTCGATTTGCATCTTGAAGAACGCCGACGGAGTGTCCGTCTTGATTGTCATTCCGTCCTTTTTCCAGTCGCCCGTCTGCATCAAATACGAGCCGAGGATTTTGTCCCGTGACATCACCTGCCGTATGATTGCGTCCTTGAAGCTGTCTGTTCCGGCGGAGGAAGAGTCAACAGGTGCGATTGAATCTTCTCCGCCGGAACTAAAAGAATGGGCGTTTTCTGGCGGTGGAGGTGGCGGCGGCAGGATATGCGGAGGCTGAATTGCCTGCATCTGCTGCTGAAAGTTTGGAACTGCCGCCTGAGGTTGCGGCCGGATTTGCCCCTGCCTGATGGACGGCCCGACCTGAGCCGGCGTTGTTCCCATGAGGAGCGTTCGCGCCTGGTCTATTGCGTACTTTACTTCTTTCGGCGAAACGTATTCGGAGAGCCATGAAAGGCGGGAGAACGCAAGCTCCAGCTCGTAGCGCGGGCTGAGCGAATAGCGGATGTCGCGGTAGAGCGTGAACAGGACTGAAAGGGCGCGTTCAATCTGCACGGAGTTCCATCGTTCAAGTACGATTTTGGAGAATCGTTCGGCGGATTGACCCAAAAGCGATTCCTTTGTGACACCGTTTTTGATGAGCAGAACGGAGCGCAGGTAGTCGGTGGCGTTCGAGATGATTTGTTCGATGGAAATTCCGTTCTGGAAAAACTCGTCTATTTTAAGAAGCGCGTCCTGTGTTTTTCCCTCCGCGCAGCAGTCAAACAGCGCGTTGAGGTTCTCCACGCCCACAAGCCCCAACTTGTCCCGAATCTTCTCGTAGGTGATGTGGTTTCCCGAGAATGCCGCAACTTGGTCGAAGAGGGTGTAGGAGTCGCGCACCGAGCCTGTTGATTCCCTTGCAATCCAGTACAACGCCTCGTCGTCTGCCTGTATGCCGATTTCTGCCGCGGCCTGGGCGAGCAGCTCCTTCACTTTTTCCGCCGACACGAGCCTGAAATTGTACTGCTGGCAGCGGGATTTTATTGTGGCTGGAACTTTCTGCAGCTCCGTTGTGGCAAAAATGAAAATCGCAAAGCTGGGCGGCTCTTCTATTGTCTTTAAAAGCGCGTTGAAAGCAGACGTTGAGAGCATATGGACTTCATCGATTATGTAGATTTTGTACCGTGCCGACTGTGGCGGAAACAGAAGCTCGTCCTTGATGACGCGCACATCGTTCACGCTCGTGTTGGACGCACCGTCTATTTCGATTACGTCAGTACATGCGCCCTGGGTGATTTCCTTGCAGAATCTGCACTCGCCGCACGGCTCTGCCGTGGGACCTTTCTCGCAGTTCAGGGCTTTTGCGAGGATTCTGGCGGTGGATGTTTTTCCGCAGCCGCGCGGCCCTGCGAACAAGTAGGCGTGCGCGATTTTCTTTGATGTGATTGCGTTTTTGAGCGTTTCTGCGACGAATTCTTGCCCCACAAGCGAGTCGAATGCCTGCGGCCGTCGCCGTGTCGCGGTTACTTCATAAGACATACGCTCTATTTTACGATTTTGCTCGGGTGGGGACAAGGGCTTGTTTTTCGGCAAGCCGTCGCACAAATATAGAAGGGCGTAAGCACACCCAATCTTCTTTACTTCCCCAGTTCCACGCACCCAAACGGCGCGTCCTCAAAGCCCAGAAGATGCTCTATTGATTCTTTTGCCCGGGGGGACACGTCGGAAATTCGCCTTGTGCCCTGCGCCGTCTGGACGAGCGGGTTGATGTGACGTTTTTTCACGTCCACGTGCACGCAATAGCAGCCTGGAACTTCGCGCCCGCTCCTGATTATGCTTGTCATGTTCGTGAATGTGCGGAACAAGACGGAAAAATCATCGGCGGGGTGTGCTTTTTCAAACTCCGAGAACGTTTCAATGAGCCGCCTCTCGCTCAATGTCATAAAGTCGGTTTCGCCCACGATTTTTTTCTCTTCCGCCATGTTCAGGATTTTTCCCAGCAGGCTCAGCGTGAGCTTGTTCTCGTTTTTCAAAAGGAGCAGACCCACATCGTTGAATTTTAGGCAGTAATCCTCCGCAACTTGCGCGTCCAAAAATCCAAGCTCGTCGGCTCCATCCTCGTTTTTCAGGACGCGGATGTTTTCGTATGTTGTCTTGATGTCTTCCATTGTCCACGTCGTTTTGGAGTCGATTCTGTCCACCAAGGCCATCGCCGACGGGAACATATATTCCAGGCGGTCGCTGGAAAGCCGTGGAATTTCGTTGTCGCACACGCTGTACATATGGTAGTCGCGGATTTCGCACACGTTGATTCCGTCCCGTGCCACAAGCTTGCGCACGTCCTGGTCGAACGTGAGAATCTCCCATGTCTTTTCCTCCGTGGATTCCTGCCGGAGCGCGTCGCCGGCGCGAAAATCCGAGACGTGGCTGAATGCGGGCGTTGCGCAGTCATGGAAAAGAGAGGCGAGCGTCTGCTTCTTGTCGTGGGTGAAATGCCAGGTTATGAGGGCGGTTCCAATGGAATGGTCAAGGCGCGTGTAGGAGAATCTGTTTGAGTATAGCTTTGTCCAGTCCGTGCCGCACAAAAGCCCCACTCCGCCCAGCCGCTGCAAAATCGGGAGACGGATATAATCGTGCAGGAAGTCGGGGAACTCCGGGGACAAAATCGCATGGTATGCACTGATGTTCATATGACACCTCCCCACGGAATGGAGAGCCGGGCGCACAAAAGCTCGTACTCCTGCACCTCCTCCGCCGTGGCGTGGGTCACAAAGAACGAAAGGTTCTTGTCCGCGGGGAACGGCGTGTGCGGCTCGCTTTTTGCGCTTTCGGTCTTGAGCTTTAGGGCCGCCTGGTTCGACACGCCTTCCCTGGAATCGATTATGTTGATGTGTTCCCCCGCCGCCTTCTTGAAATCGTCGGCAATGTGGGTAAAATGTGTGCAGCCGAGGATTATGGTGTCGCAGCCTTTTTCCGTGAAAAAATCCAGTGCGCCTTTTATGGCGGCCTTTTTTTCCTCGGCGGACGAGGTGAAGTATCGGTGTTCGATGAACGAGACAAGCTCCGGGTCTCCGCGCATGAACACGTCGCAGTCCGCGGCAAAGTCCGAAATCAGTTTTTTGCAGTATGGATGGTTCACGGTGGCGTTAGTTGCCAAAAGCCCGATTTTTTTGTTTTTCGTCACTTTTGCGCCCAGCTTGATTGCAGGAACCGTCCCGATAATCGGGCGGTCTGGAAATTTTTTCCTGAGCGCGGCTAGTGCCGTGACCGAAATGGTGTTGCAGGCAATGACAATCGTTCTCGGATTCCACAGTGCGATGATTTTTTTGATTGCGTCCTCGGCGCATGACACGACTTCTTCGTATGATTTTTCGCCGTAGGGAAAATGGATGGTGTCTCCGAGGTAGACGAACGTGGATGCAGGGAGCTTTTCATGGAGCGAAATCATGTATGGGATGCCGCCCGTTCCCGAATCCAAAAATGCAAAATCAACTTTATCCATGACAAAATCATAAAAAATTGATTAAATTCATTCAATTCCATTAGAATTGAAATATGTTCCAGACAAATATTTGTTTAAGCCCCGGATGCATGAGGGCGGCTCTTTCGAGCTTTGACGAAAATATGAATATCCTCGAGTCGAATTCGTATTGCTGCAAGCACCACCAGAATATCGACCGCGTGAAGGATGAAATATACCGCTACATAAGGACTCATGACAAAATCGTGGGGCTGAATGCGAACGGGCTGTCATTTTCCGACATTGACCTGACGGACAAGCGGTTCTACGGATGCAGCTTCCAGCATTGTTTTTTCATAGGGCTGCAGTCAACGGGATTCAGGAGCCGTATGTGCAGTTTTGACTTTTCGATTTTTTCTGATTGCAACCTGCTCCAGAGCAATATGCAATATACGTCCTTTGCCGGCTCAAAATTCATCCATGTGCTGTTTACCGGAAGCGACATGATTTTGGACAATTTTTCGGGGCTGCAGTCGATTCAATCTTCCTTTGACGACTCAAACCTTTATTCAAGCCGATTCATAAAGGCAAATCTCGTTGACACGTCCTTCAGGAACTGCAATGTGCGCAAGACCGTGTTCTACAGCATCATGCACAAGAATGTGTCCTTCAATATGTCCAACACGCGGGAGGCAGTTTTTGACAAAAAAGGCTCGGCGTTGTTCAACGACGACATCTACACCACGGAATCGAACGGTATTCCGCTTTGAGGGGGCAGTATGAAAATATATTTCCACATGAACGTCGATTATTTCTCTAATACTTACGTTGTGGTGAACGAGCTGGAGAAAAAAGCCATCATCATTGACCCCGGAAAGATTTCCCTGGACATCATAAACCAGCTGGAGGACGGAAACTACACGCTTTCCGCCGTGCTCATAACGCACAACCACAAGGACAGCACTGCGGGGCTTTCCACGCTCAGGAAAATCTACGATGTGGCGGTGTTTGCCGCAGACAGCGAGATTACGGGGGCCGCGACGAGCGTCATAAATGGCGACGGCTCAATCAAAATTGCAGGCTTTAATGTGGGCTACTTCAATTTGCCGGGCCATTCCTCCGATTCCATGGTGTACAAGATTGGGAACGTGCTGTTCACAGGGGACACGATTGAGGCCGGGCGCATTGGGGACACCACGTCTTCGTACTCCAAGAGGATTCTCGTCATGGGAATCAAGGAGAAAATCCTGAGCCAGCAGGACGGGACGTTCATCATGCCGGGACACGGTCCCATGACTTCCGTGGGGGCGGAAAAAATCTACAACATGGACATTGTGGATTAGTTGCCCTGAATGTTGGCGCACCTAGTTGATGAGCCAAATGCGCCCGCCGTTCAAGCCCCACCGTTGGTTCACGTAGTCGTCCAGAAGTGTTGCCGCGCTTGTGAAGCCGTTTGCGTCCGTGCTGATTACATAGTCGGCTTCTTCCTTTGCCAGCTGCTGCGAATGTTCCCGCTTTGCCATTTTGAGGAAGTAGTCGCCCGTGGAGTTCACGGATTGCTGGAGCAGATATGCCATGAACTCGTTTTTAAGCAAGTATTCGTCGGTTGTGTCGTAATTGAGGCTCGGCGTGACCTGGAAATATCTGATGAGGTATTTTCGCGTGTTGGAATCCAGCGTGTAGTATATTGACGCTACGATGTTCCTGAAATCGTCGTCCGTGAAGTATATGCCGTGCCATCCTTCGTGGGCGATGAGCTGCCGCCGCAAGTATTCGGGCGACTCCTGGGAAATGGAGATGACTGCGCCTTTTCCTGCCGCAATTGAGCCGTCCGCCGACAGCGTGAGAAGTCCATTGAACAAGAGAATCTGTTTTAAAAGCTCTTCCTTTTCGTTAAGCGGGAATTGCTCTTTTCGCGCCTTTTCAAAGAATCGCGCCATGTCGTCCGGCTTGTAGTCGTGGGCATTGTACCCGTGCTTTCCCTCAAGTTCGCTGTCTGAAAGAAGCCGCCCCTTGTAGCCTGCCTTTTCCACAAAGTATGCCATGCGCCTGAAAAACGCGTCCTGCGTCTTGTAGTCGGCGATGTCAAAAATAAGTATGCCGGGAAAACGATCCCACTGGAAAAGCTCGTAGTCGTTGCCGCGCCAGTTGCTCTGCCTCCATTTCAGGATAAGCCCGGGGTCGGCTTTTATGGGCTTGGCGACCGAGCGCGTGTTCTTGAAGAACGATAGCAGTGTGCGGTCTGACGCGTGTGCCAGAATTGATGAGACTGCCGCCTCGTTTTCGATGACAGTGACGGTGGAGAACGGCGATTTGAACGCGGAGAACGGTATGGTGATGGATTTTTTCTCCGACGGCCTGATTGTGAACTGTTCCCCGCTTACCGAAATGCGTATTTTGTCGGAGTAGGTTATTTCCATTTCCGGCATGATTGAGCTGTATGTGGTCACGGAGTCGAACACCAACGATGCGCCCGAGAAATCGGCTTTTGCGCTTTTGGGCGTGATGATGCCGCCGTTTGGCGCAAAAGCGAACATTGGCGTGCTTGTGGAAAAGTCGAATCCTATGACGGCCGGGACGATGGCTGCGTTTTGGATGGAAAACGACTCCTTTGTTTTGATGAAAAAGCCTGTTGGTGGCTGCGAGCCTTTTTCAAGGCAGAATGTTACCGATACTGCCGTGGACTGAAAATCGGCGAAAAGCCCTGAGACGAGGGCTGTTTCCTTTGCGCCGTCGAACAGAAAACCTATCTCGAACTTGGAGCTTCCGGGGGTGCCGGGGTTTTTGACTGACGGACAGGAGAGGGTGAGGCGGAGGGCCGTTCCATCGTTGTTTTCTATAAATTTCTGTATGTTTTTTTTCTGTTCTGCTGAAAAATTGAATTGGGTTGTTTCCGCCGATGATTTTGACGACAGCTGGAGCGGCGTGCAGTCTGGAATCTCAAGGACGACCGCGGAATTTTTTGTGCATGAGAAAAAAAAGAGGACGCTGAAAACGAGATAAATATGCCGTTTGATTTTAACCATGATTTCAGTGTACTCTTTTTTTTTGATTTATGCTATACATATTTTGATAAAAAAAGAGTGAATTTGTTACTTTTTAGTAATATTTTTACAACTTTACATTTTTATAATTATAGATTACACTATAATTATGTTTGAATCGGTTCTTGAGCCACATGGAAACCAGTCAAAAATCATACGGGGCTTGCAGTCTCGCCTGTGCGGGGGTGTGGCTGGTTTTGCGCCGTTCGAGCCATTTTTTGTGCGTTTTGATGGGGCTGTTCCTCTGGAGGCTGCTACGGCTGCCCGCGCGGAACGCATTGTGTGTGTTGGAGGGCGCGTGGAGCTTTGTTGCAGCGTGGAGGTTGGGGACAAGATGTTTTTTGGTTCGCTTTTGGTTGGTTTTCTTTTTGACGCGGCTGATTCATGCAAGAATATTATAGAAAAAATGTGTTTTTCAGAGCTGCCCTTTGATTTTCCGGTGTTTCGGATTGCTCGGGCGGCGTTCGAGGAGGATGGATTTTCCGTGCAGTGGCAGGTTTCTGGCGGGGCATGGAAAAAAATTCGGTGACAATGGGGGCGGAAAAGTTCGTTGTGAACTGGAATTTTCCGAGCGGACCAGATATTTGTTGGTGGGAGGTGCCATGCGCTTTAGGACGATTTTTTGTGCCGTTCTTTGTGCAGTTGTTTTTTCTTTTGCAAGTTTTTCCCAGTCGGATTCGGAACAAAAAGGAATCCGTTTTTCGGTTGTTCTGGAGGGGGCGTTTTATCCTTCGTCAGAGCGGCTTCACAGTGCGGAACCCCATTTTTCCATGCTTGACGGGTTTTATAATAGGGTGGAGGGGCGCGCGCTGTTTTCTGCCGCCTACAAAATTCCCATTGTACTTGGAAGCCATTGGCTTTTGAAGGATTCATCGGTCACGGTTCTCGCCGGGGCAGAGCTGACACCGCTCACCATTGCGCCGTTCATCCGTGCCGATTTTTCTCCGCTGCCGTTTCTCGTCTTTTCTGCAGGAGTGTCTGGTGGAAGCGGCTGGGCAATTTCATCGCTTTACGGGATTGCCGCGTTGGACGAGGAGTCGCGCACCTATGAGCCGTTTACCGCTTTTTCGGCATGGTACTACGATGTGTGGGCATCGGCCTTGTTCCAGTTCGACTTGGGGGCAATCGTAAAAGGCGACTGGACTCATGTTCTGTTTCTCGCGGGGTACAAAGTCATCTACAAGGGCGTTTCCGGCGTGTCGTGGCACGAGGTGTGGAAATGGCAGAATTCTGGGAACAAGGTGAATGGTCTTCAATACGAGGCATCTGTCATAATCGGTTATCAACTTCCTTTCGCAGTGCATCGCATCGGGGTTATCACCGACTTGTTCGGAAATTATGATTCCGACGATTACGGAAAATTCGGCGACAGCTACAAAGGAGATTTTGTCACGGTGAAAATCAGCCCGTTTGTGCAAGTTGTTGTCTCAAAGAAAGACGAAATATCGATTGCGGCACAAGTTGCAAATCGCCGTGCCTTTGACGAAGAATATCCGGGCGTGAATGAGGAGGTGTTCCTTCATTTTGCCAGCTACGAATGGTTTTTCAATCGTATTGGCGCACGCTGGACTCATATTTTTTAAGACAAAATTCAATGTAATTTAAGATTTCTGCACATGGTATGGTGTCATAATAGATAATGAGGGCTGTTCGTAAGCAGAAAGCTTTTAGGGCAGACCTGCTATTTTCAAGGATTGGAGGAACTATGAGGCTGTTGATTGTTGAAGATGAGGAGGGATTGTCTCAGGCGTTGACCGAGATTTTCAAGAAAAACAGAATTGATGTTGATGCGGTTCTCAATGGAATCGACGGGCTAAAATACGCCGAGTCTGGCATTTACGACGCAATCATTTTGGACATCATGCTTCCTGGAATGGACGGGCTTGCGATTTTGAAGACGCTTCGGCAGGAGAAGAACAATGTTCCTGTCATACTGCTCACGGCAAAGGACGATGTGAACGACAAAATCACCGGTCTTGACACCGGCGCGGACGACTACCTGACAAAGCCGTTCTCCACGGACGAGCTTTTGGCGCGCATTCGTGCTTTGACAAGGCGCAAGGGGGAGCTTAAGGAGAATGTAATTGCCTTCGGCGACTTGATTTTGAACAAGAACAATTGGGAAATCCAGTCGGCGAAGGGGGATGCAATCAAGCTGTCTCTCAAGGAGTTCAGAATCCTGGAGCTTTTGTTCGAGAACCCCCACCAGATTATCACCAAGGAGCAGATTATAGAAAAAATCTGGGGCGGAGACTCCAATGCCGAATACAACAACGTTGAGGTTTACATTTCGTTCTTGCGGAAGAAGGTGGAGAATCTGCACGTCGCCGTGAGAATCAGGACGGCGCGGGGAATCGGCTATTCGCTGGAGGATGAGACGCGGTGAACGTTCTCAAAAAACTTCGGCTGCAGGTCATTTTCAGCATAGTTTTTGTCCTCATGTTCATTCTGGCCACGATTCTTTTCGTGCTGGATTTGTCCGTGTACAAGCAGGAGAATGCGGGTGTGTATCATTTTCTCCAAATGATTTCAGACAATGACGGCCGCCGCCCAAAACCAAAGAAATTTCAGGGACTGCCCGAGTTTGATGTGGAAAAAAAGCCTGTTCCGCCTGGCTGGAAAAATGATTTCCCGCTGAAAATCCAGAATTTCGATGTGGTGGAAGTCCGCAATTATTTTTCAGTGCGTGTTTCCGAAAACGGCAGCTTGATTGAAGTCATCAAAGATTTTCCCCTCAGCTATACGAACGATGAAATCGAGCATATGGTGAACAAAGTCTTTGTGTCAGAAAAACAGCGGGGCGTTGACGACGGAATTTATTTTTCGGTTTTTCCCCAGCACGAAGGCGGTTTCTTGATTTGTTTTGCCAACCGCCGAGGTGAAATTTCGGTCCTCCATCGATTTTATGTCTATTCCGTGATGATTTATGGTGCGAGCCTCTTGGCTGCAATCATTTTTGCATGGTTCATTTCTGGGCTTATCGTGCGTCCTGTAAAGGCGGCGTTCGACAAGCAGCGGCAGTTTATTGCCGATGCGAGCCACGAGCTTAAGACTCCGATTGCTGTCATCGGCGCGAACCTTGACGTGCTTATGCCCGATTTTGAGGGAAACCGCTGGATCGGGTACATAAAAGAAGAAAACGAGCGCATGAGCCATTTGGTCAAGAATCTCTTGTTCCTTGCGCGGAACGATGCGGCGCGGGATTTGGACAATGTGGTTGATTTTGATTTTTCGCAGGCAGTTGGCAGCGCGGTGCTTCCGTTCGAGAGCGTGATTTTCGAGGAGGGGAAAACGCTGGAGCTTGATGTTGAGGAGAACATGACCTTTACTGGGGACGAGGACAAAATCAAGCAGGTGATTGTGATTCTCGTTGACAATGCAATCAAAAATTCGGAAAAAGGTGCGCTAATCAGGATTCGGGCATTTTCGGAGCGGGAGCGGCGAATTGTCACCGTGTACAATACCGGCGAGGGAATTCCAGCAGCGGAGAAGGAAAAAATATTCCTGCGCTTTTACCGCTCCGACTCTTCCAGGGCGCGGCGCACCGGCGGCTATGGATTGGGGCTTCCAATCGCGCGGGCAATCGCGGAAAAGTACAATGGCACAATAACAGTTGAAAGCAAGGTGGGGGAGTGGGCGCAATTCACGCTCACCATCAGCGGAAAGCGGTCTTCCTTCATTTTGTGATGTGTGGTGGGGTGGTTTTCTCTTTCGTTGTTTTCGACTAACATAGGTATATTATGATAAAAAGAAACACAGGTTTTTCAAATTTAACAGCTGGCTACCTTTTTCCGGAGGTGGCCCGTCGTCGTCGTGAATATGCAGCTTCTCACCCAGATGCAAAAATCATCTCCCTCGGAATCGGGAATACAACCGAGCCGCTTTCAAAACATATTGCTAAGGCAATGAGCGACTATGCGCTCGGGCTTGCAACTCCAGAGGGCTATTCTGGTTATGGGGATGAGCAGGGAAACACGGCTCTCCGTGAGAAAATTGCCGGCGTGTTCTACAAGGGCATGGCGGATGCAAGCGAAGTGTTCATTTCGGACGGCGCAAAGTGCGACATTGCCCGCATTCAGACGTTGTTCGGAAAAAATGTGAAGGTTGCTGTGCAGGATCCGGCGTATCCAGTGTACGTTGACGGCTCTGTTGTCGTGGGTGCTGCCACAGAGGCCAAGAAGGACGGAAGCGGTTATGAGGGAATCACATATCTGCCTTGCCTTCCCGAGAACAATTTCTTCCCTGATTTGAGCAAAGTCCAACCGAACACAATCATCTATTTCTGCTCGCCCAACAATCCGACTGGGGCAACAGCAACGCGGGAAGAGCTTAGTAAGCTCGTTGATTTTGCGAACAAGAACGGCTGCATCATCATTTACGATGCGGCGTACTTTGCATTCATCCGCGACCCAAAACTGCCCAAGACGATTTTCGAGATTCCTGGAGCAAAAACGTGCGCAATCGAGGTGAACTCCTTCTCAAAACCGGCGGGATTCACTGGTGTGCGTCTGGGATGGAGCATAGTTCCCAACGAGCTGAAATACGAAGACGGCTCTTCCGTGAACAGGGACTGGAACCGTGTCATGACAACGCTTTTCAACGGTGCGTCAAACATTGCGCAGGCTGGCGGCATTGCGGCTTTGGACGAGCAGGGACTCAAGGACATGAAGGACGCTGTTGACTACTATCTTGAAAATGGTCATCTTATAAAGAAAACTCTTGAGGGCGAGAATTTCAAGAAGGCTGGCGTTGTCGCCTACTTCACTGGAAACGGGCCGTATGTGTGGGCAAAATTCCCGGGGAAAAAGAGCTGGGATGTGTTCGACACGATTTTGGACAAGTGCCATGTGGTGACAACTCCTGGAGCTGGATTCGGTCCTGCTGGCGAGAGCTTCATCCGCTTCAGCTCGTTCGGTCATCGTGCGGACGTTGAGGAAGCATGCAAGCGTCTCCAGTCGCTTGTTCTGTAGCTGTTCTTTCTGTGGGAGGGAAATATGTTCACCATCTTTGTTGGATTGCTTTTGATAGCGTTTACGGTTTTTGCATCTCTTTCACCAGAACTTCACGGCTTGGACTGGAAGGATGAAATCATTCATTTTTTGAAGGGGTTTCTTCCTGTCCTGTCGGCGTTCCTCGGTCTTATCGCAATTTTCATTGGTTCTGCCGACATAAAAGACAAGCGCGAAGCAAAACGCGCGGAGCTTGAGATTGAAAAATCCGAGAAAGAGCAAAAAGAAGAGAAGTAAGAAACGCTGGAAAAATCTCAATAATATTTATTCAGTGTTTTCATAAGCCGCTTTCCTGAATTGTCCCCTGCGGGCAGTTCGGGAAATTCGTTTGTGATGGAAATTTTAAAAATCGTGCAGAAAATACATTCCGATGAAAGAATCGCA
>JAFPYB010000053.1 GCA_017412405.1 Treponema sp.
TGGGTGCACATGCCCGAACCGCGACGGAACAAAAGGTGTGGGCGGCTGCATTTTCTGCTCTGAGCAAGGAAGCGGCGACTTTGTTCCAGGGCGGGAAAAGCCGATTGAAGTCCAGGTGAGCGAGGCGAAGGCTCGGATTGAGTCGAAGTTGCGCGGACGTAGCGGCGGGCGGCGCGGAAAATACATTGCGTATTTCCAGAATTTTTCCTCCACATACGGGGACGAGGATGCGCTGATAAAAAAATACGATGCCGCGCTTTTCCAGAGTGACGTTGTGGGTATTGCGATTGCGACGCGGCCGGACTGTATTGGGGAAAAAATCTTTTCATGGATTTCCGAAAAATCGCGGGAAACTTTTGTCCAGATTGAGCTTGGGCTTCAAAGCTCAAAGGAGGAGACCGGGCGGCTCATAAACCGTTGCTCCACGAACGGTGATTACGAGAGCGCAGTTTCAAGACTCATGGAAATCGCACCTGATGCGCATATTGTGACGCATCTCATCTTCGGGCTTCCGGGGGAGAGCGAGCGCGACATGATGGAAAGCGTCCGTTTTGTGCGCATGGAAAATATGCGCGGTCAAAGGGAGACGAGGACATTCGGCGTGAAAATAACCGTGCTCTATGTTGTGTCCCGCACGGTTTTGTGCGCCATGTACGAGCGCGGCGAATACGAATGTCTTTCAAAGGAGTCGTATTTTTCGCTTGTGAAAAAGGCACTTTCGCTTTTGGGCGGGAACTGCATCATACATAGGCTCACCGGCGACCCGCCAAAGCGCGTCCTGGTTGCCCCGGCTTGGACGGCGGACAAAAAACGCGTCATGAACGAGCTAAAATCGTTTCTTGCCGGCGATTCCGTGGTATAATGAAGAGGGTGTGGTCTTAATCGTTCTGTAAAATGCACGGTTTAGAACCAATAATATTACCGCTCGGGGCATCCACCATGACGGACGTTGAGAATCTTGAAAAGATTATTCTTGATATTTTCGGGGTCAGGAAAAATATCAAGAACAAGAATAACACGAATGATTGTATTTCTCCGCTCAACAAACAGAGCTTGAATCTGTTTTCGTGCAATTTTTTGGACAGGCTGTCCCGCCTGAACAGGAAATTTTCTTCCAATCCTGGGGAAATAAACGAAATCTGCGAGAAAGTGAAGAATCTGGGCGAGGCGAAGAACAGCCAGTGGGCGGGGCCGTATTCTGAGCTTGTCGCCCTGGACTTTTTCGCCCAGTTCAATTTTGAAATCGACTATATCAACATTCTTGACATCAATGCGCACAAGAAGTCAATTCCGTACAGGATGGGACAGAAAGAGGTCATCGACATAGACATATGTTTGGGCGCGAAAAACACCAAGCTGTACACCGATGTAAAATCATTCAACTGCATACACACGAATATTTTTGATGAAATTTTTGCGAGCGTTGAGGCCTTTGCGTTCGACAAGCTGGGAAAATCGGTGCTGCTGGGCGTGGACAACCTTTCATCAATCGATTACATAGACGTGAAGAACAATCTTGGGGCAAAGAAAAAGACAATCGAACGGAACCTGAAGGCGGCGGTGGAGAAAAACTTGAGGATTTTCGTCTTTGACTCCGACGGACTTGTGTTCAAATTCCGCATAGAATATTCGGACACGATTTCCACTGTCAAGGAATTTTCGCCATTTGCCCAGGCGGAGGCATACAAGTACAAATTTCTGGACTACGGGAACAAGCTCGTCGACGACGAATACTCCCTCATCACGATGGTGCGTAACCCGTGGTTCAACGAGGAGACCGTGGATTTCGGGAATTTCAACAACTTGTTCTACCGGAGCCTGAGCCGCCGCACGTTCATGGAGCTTTTGCGGAACCGTGGCAAGGCGAAGAATTTTTCCCACGGGTATTTTTCCACGAACATAAGCGTGCGGGAAATATCCCAGAATCTTGCGGGAATTATTTTTATCGACGACTACAGTTTTTCGGCGAAGAATGTGGATGATTTGTACGGTGCCTACATCTACCTGAACCCGAACTACAAGAACAAGCCGCCGCTTACGATTCGCAGCCTGGAAAAATACTTCAGAACCGATAGGGAAGTCCAGATAAAGGATTTTGATGATTTCAAGTGGGACAACTATTAGGCAAGTACCGGTTTCTTAGGAGCGTTTGTGGCGAATCTGGAACGTATTTGAGATTTCCTTCGCAATCTCGGAGTGGAGGTTTTCGGTCAGACTGTGCGTTATGTTGTCTGCAAGGACGGAGAGAAAATCGCTTTCGGCCTCTGCCTGCACGTTCGCGGGGCAGCCGAGCTTTTGGAACAGCTGGTGAGGCTCGATTTCAAGTTTTTCTGCGATTATGTCGATGGTCTCAGGGCGGGGAAATTTGTACCGGCTTTCAATTTCCGTGATGTATGTTGTTCCGTACCCTATGAGTTCCGAAAGTTTTTCCTGCGACAATCCCTTGAGTTTCCTGTAATATTTTAGATTTTCCTTGAAAATTTCCCGAGTACCCATGATATTAGCATATTTTGAAAATCCAAAAGAAATTATAGCCTTGAATCGTAAAATCTAGTTTAAAAATTGATATTACATGGCTAATGGACTATAAAAATGTTTTCCTATGAGTCCGCGCCCATGATAAACAATGTGCGTTTGTTCAAAAAAGCCGGTTTTTCCAAAAGTGCGCGTTTGTTTTCCGAAAAAAAAAGCAAAAATGCTCTTTTCTTTTTTTTTGATTTGGTGTATATTAAAGGCATGATCGATTAACTCAGTGGTAGAGTGCCACCTTCACACGGTGGAAGTCATTGGTTCAAATCCAATATCGATCATTTTTTTATTTTAAAGAGGTACACATATGGCTAAAAAATCTGACAATGCGTGTAAGGGAACTGCACGCGCTCCGCATCGTTCCCTTTTTTATGCTTCGGGCTACACCGACGAGGAATTGAACCAGCCCCTCGTTGGAATCATTTCCGCAAAGAACGAGCTTATTCCCGGTCACATTGAGCTTGACAGAATCGCCGAGGCGGTGAAAGCCGGTGTCAGACTTGCCGGTGGAACTCCAGTGGAATTCCCCGCGATTGGCGTATGCGACGGAATTGCGATGGGGCACGAGGGCATGAAGTACTCGCTCGTTACCCGTGAGCTTATTGCCGACAGCGTTGAGTGTGTGGCAAAGGCCCATCAGTTTGATGCCCTCGTCATGATTCCGAACTGCGACAAAATCGTTCCTGGTATGCTCATGGCGGCTGCCCGCCTTGATTTGCCCACCGTGTTCGTTTCTGGCGGTCCAATGATGCCGGGTCATCTTCCTGGAAACGACCCCTCGAACCCTTATTCTGGAAAAAATCTTTCCCTCACCGATATGTTTGAGGCTGTGGGTGGCGTTGCCGTTGGGCGTGTCACAGAAGAGCAGCTTGATGAATTGTCACAGTACGCGTGCCCTGGGTGTGGCGCTTGCTCCGGGATGTTCACCGCGAACTCGATGAACTGCCTCACCGAAGTGCTTGGGCTTGGACTGCCTGGAAACGGCACGATTCCTGCCGTCACGGGGCGCAGGATACAGCTTGCGAAACATGCGGGCATGGCGGTCATGGATATGTACAAGCGCGGAATCACGGCGCGCAAGATGATGACAGCTGAAAATTTCAAGAATGCGCTCGCTGCCGACATGGCTTTGGGCTGCTCGTCAAACACAATGCTCCACGTTCCTGCAATCATGCACGAGGCGGGGCTTTCCCTTGATCTCCACGAGGTGAACAAAATATCAAACCGCACTCCGAACCTCTGCCATCTTGCTCCTGCCGGTCATACGTTCATGTGCGAGCTTGACGATGCCGGCGGCGTTCAGGCTGTTTTGGCGGAGCTTGCAAAAAAGAACCTAATAAATACATCGCTCATCACGGCCACTGGCAAGACTATAGCAGAGAACATCAAGGGTGTGAAGAATCGGAATCCTGAGATTTTGCGCCCGATTGAAAATCCTTATTCCGACAACGGCGGAATCGCAATCCTTTTCGGAAACCTTGCGCCGAACGGAACTGTAGTAAAGCGGTCTGCCTGTGCAAAAGAACTCATGCTCCACACGGGACCTGCCCGCGTGTTCAACGACGAGGGTGAGGCTATGGAAGCCGTGCAGAAGGCTCAGATAAAACCTGGCGATGTCGTTGTCATACGCTACGAAGGACCGAAGGGCGGGCCTGGTATGCGCGAAATGCTCGCCGTCACGGCAGCTTTGGCAGGTCAGGGCCTGGACAAGCAGGTTGCCCTCATCACGGACGGACGGTTCTCTGGGGCAACGCGTGGAGCTTCCCTCGGACACTGCTCTCCGGAAGCGGCTGTGGGAGGCCCGATTGCCCTTGTTGAGGAAGGGGACAAAATCACTCTCGACATCAACAACTACAAGATTCATCTTGACGTAAGCGACGAGGAGCTTGCAAAACGAAAGGCAAAATGGGTTGCCCCCGAGCCGAAAGTCAAGACGGGCTATCTTGCTCGCTATGCAAAGCTCGTATCAAGCGCGGACAAGGGCGCAATATTGCAGTAGGCTTGTGCGCCGTAGGCACATGGCAAAGAAAATGGTCTGGGCGGAAACAAGTTTTCCGAACAGACTTAATGCAGAAAATCAAAATGCAAAAAAACGGGTGGTTTGAGTGCTTTCAAGGAAAAACTCAACCACCCGTTTTTTTTCTCTCTTCTAGTAATTGAAGCCGTCTATCTTGTTCGCGATGTTGTTCACCGCTTGTGCCGTCTCGTTCGACACGTTCAGAAGGTCGTTCTTTATGTCGATGACCCCCTGGGTAACGTCCAACGCTTGGGCAAGGGACTCCTTTGTGCTTACGGTCTGCTCGTTGAGCGAGCGGATTTCTTCAAGAATCGCCTTGTTCCTGTCCTGCATTTGGATTGATGCGGACTTGACCTCGGAAGTCGTCTCTGCCATTGAGCGGAGAGCTTCGATAATCTGCTGGGAGCCTGAGGACTGCTCCGACATGGCGTTCTTGATTGTCACTACGAGCTGCGCGGTGTCCTCCATCATCTTGCCGGTCTCCGCGTACACCGAGTCGGCCACGGCAGATGACGAAACTATTGCCATGATGAGATCCCTGATTGTCTCAATCTGCGATTTGATGCTGTTGGACTGCACGGCGGAATCCTCCGCGAGCTTCGAGATTTCGTCCGCGACGACGGCGAATCCCTTTCCGGCCTCTCCTGCGTGGGCGGCCTCTATTGCCGCGTTCATGGCGAGGAGGTTCGTCTGTTCCGCAATGTTCGATATAATCATGTTCGCTTCGTCAAGGTTCTGGGACTGCTGCTCAACTTCCGCGATTTTCCGGGAAACTTCGTTGCTCGTCTCGATTCCTTTCTGCGTGTTGCTCTTGAGGTTTTCGAATGCGTCGGACATATCCTCCGAAGATTTTGTGACGGAGCGGATGTTTCCAATCATCTCTTCCACAGCCGAGGAAGCCTGCGCGGAGGCGGATGCCTGGCTTTCCACAAGAAGCTCCAGGTTCTCGATTGACGCGGAAATCCTCTCGATTGCCTTGGAGGTCTCCTCAACGCTGGATTCCTGATTCTGCATCTGGTTTGTAACCGCGTCAATGTTCTCCGTCAGCTCGGAAATGGCGCGATCCGTTGAGTCAACGCTGGTGCGGAGGCTTGAGGATGTGTCCGTCATCTTGTCCTTTGAGCCTGCAATGTCCCTGATGAGTGTCTGCAGGTTCTCGATGAACAAGTTGAAGCTTCTCGTGATTTGACCGATTTCGTCGTTTTTCGTCTCCTTGAGGCGCACGGTCAAATCGGCGTTCCCCGTGGAAATATGCTCGAATTCCTTGTTCAGGGCCTTGAGCGGCTTGAAGCTCAAAACCAGGAGAATAACTGTTATTGCCAAAATGAAAATGAGCGATATGATGTTTGATGAAAGCAGCGACCCCACGAGGACTGATGCCGAGGAGTTCACCGTAGATTGGGGGATGAGGAGGACTATGGTCCACGTCGTTCCCGAAATCTGCTTGAAGAATGTCTCAAACTGCTTTCCGTTGATTTTCACCGTGTCGGAACCTTCTTTTTCCGTGCCGATTCTGTTCTTGAAATCCTCCGAAATGACGATTCCAGGAGTGTCCTCAAAGCGGCGCGTCATGCTGTAGGATTCGTCCGGCGCACAGATGTAGAGACGGTCGTGTGTCAAGAGGACACCGTAGCCGTCGGGGGAGTCCAGCTCTCCGCCCTTGATTGTCTTGATTCCCTGCTGGATGTAGCTTACAGGCGTGAAGCCGACGTAGCAGCCGTAGTGAGTCTTTCCGTCCTCTTTTTTCGGCTCGGATGCCTTGCAGATTGGGATGATTGCATCGCTGAAACTCGTCCCCTCGGGGTCTGGGTAGAGCTGGGAGAGATTCTCGTCCCTCATGCGCTTGAAGTATGTTTCAGTGGCGACGCTCTCAACTATTCCGTCGTCGTAGTAGCAGAGCGCGGAGTCGTAATCGATGTACGCAACGTTCATGAAGTTCTTCTGCCGCTGCTTTTTCCGCTTCATGAGCATTCCCTGAATCTCAAGCGGGTCGGTTGAGGCCAACCCTATGTCGTCGAGCATGGTGTAGCTTCTTAGCTGCTGCATTTGTATGTTGTTCCGATATTGGGCGGCCACAGTAATCTGCTTCATAAGTTCGTTTGAATCGGTTATGAATGTTGCCCGAATGTTTTTCTTTGCGTTGTTCACGCTGAACAGCGAAGAAATTGCTATGAACATGATTATTACCAGACCAATCTTCCAGCTCAAGCTGAAAACCAAACTCTTCTTTTTCATATTACCGTCCTAACACTAAAGCTGCATATCTTGTCGAAAAGGCAGAAACCTATCGACTATCATACTATTGATTTTATCACTTATCTCGGCAATCGACAAATTATTTTTTTAAATTGTTCCTGACTTATTGCTGGCTGCTGACTACCAGCGATTCTGGCTGGTGGGCAGGAGACAAAAAAGGGTTGCCGTTGGTGGCAACCCTTGTATCGTTCCTTTAGAACTGTTCAAAAACTTATTTGAAATCTTTAGGACGACGCTCTTGTCTCTTGCATTTTCCGCATTCTGCAAGATTTCTGAGTCTACCGTTCTCATACATCGTCTTCATGACGACCTCACCGCCACATGGGCATGTGAATTTCTGTGTTGCGACTGTTGTACGAGAGTTCTTACTTGCTCCAGCCATGACTATCCTCCAAAATAAAAATAATCAATTGTTTTTGTTATTTTATGGAATATGATTCGTTGTGTCAACTGGAAACGGAACGATTCTTGCCGATTATCGGTGATGCCCGCCTCCGCCATGGGTTCCTCCGCCTCCGCCGCGCCCGCCGCCGCGTCCTCCGCCTCCGCCGCCCGAGGATGACATTCTCATCCTGGACGTGTTCTCGCGGAGGAACGTGTCCTCATTCTTGTCGAAGCGGATGTCTGATTCATCAAGATAGATGTTTGCTTTCGTTTCGTTGATGAACACGTACCGCTTTCTCACCGATGATGAAAGAATCCATGCGGCGAGCAGTCCTATGACTTCGCTTACAAAAAAGAGCACTGCGCGGTGCTTTGGCGGACGGCTTTTTGTGACGCACAGGGTTCCGCCCTGATAGTAGACGTACTTCCCTGTCCGTGAGCCGTAGAACGTGCCGCTCGGCTCTTTTCCCGTGTACGACA
>JAFPYB010000054.1 GCA_017412405.1 Treponema sp.
CCTCGTAGAGCTGGCTCGGGTGGCGCGGCAGGTTCACAAGCCCGTTCCCCGCCTCCATGCCGATTTTTTCCATGAACGCGGCGACCCACTCGACTTTGGACGAGAACAGCTCCGATTTGGGAACGGCAGGGAACACAACGCCCCAGGGCGCGGTGGTGATTCTGCCGTACAGCTCGCCGTTCATGAAGTTCCCTATGCGCCCGAAGGTGTAGCCCAGGGGGATGGCAGTGCACATGGCGTCAATCCACTTCATCATGGGGCGTTTGTGTCTTATGCACCAGAACACCATGCCCAAAAGCCCTCCGATGAATCCGCCGTGGTAGCTCATGCCAGCAAGCCCGGTGAACTTTCCGTCCTGGAATGGCCAGAAGATGAGCCACGGTTTTTTCCAGTAGTCGCCGGATGTGTCGTAGACGAGGGTGGAGAAAATACGCGCCCCAATGAGGAGGAACACGATTCCTGTGGCGATGAAAGAGAAGATGTCGTCCTCTGTTGCCGTGACGGTTGAGCCATCGGCTGAGCGCGAGTCCAAGGCACCTTCTTTCAGGAGTTTTTTGAGGATGAAGAACGCTGTTCCGAACGCGAATATGTACATCAATCCGTACCAGCGGATGAGACCGAGAATCGGCACACCGGGGAAAATTTCCGGGTGAATCCATGACGGATAGTTTATGTAGAGTGGCATTGTCTTTTCCTAAAATTTGTAGCCGCTTTCGGCAGCTTTCACGATTTTCGACTTGAGGAGCGTGTTTTCCTTGCGAAGCTCGTTGTTCTCGAACTGAAGCGTCTTGATTAGCTCCACAAGCTCGTTCTGTGTGAGCGCGCCTGCCCCGAGCAAATCTTCCACATAGCTCATTTTTGCCGAGAAGTCGTCGTTCGCCTCCTCCGCCGCAATCTCAAAATTGTTTGCGTCCGCGTCGAACTTGAGTGTTTCGCTCTGGATGATTTTCTCCGCGATTCTGAACACTGCCTGGGACAAGACCGCGCCAGGCTTGTACACGGTGACTGGAAGCCGGGAGGCCAACGCTCTGTCCTGCATGGAGTCGCGGTACATTACGCCCAGGGAGTCCACTTCGACACCAAGGTACTGCTGGCATGAGCGGCGGATTTTCTGCGCCTTGTCCGCGTCCTTTGGCTCGTCAATCATGTTCACGATGAGGCGCGGGTGGAACTGCGATATGCGCTCCCGGAAAAGGCGCGCGTTCTCAGGGTCCACGCTCTCAATCTGCTCGATGAGCTTGGGGATGTAAAGCCGCTGTAGGCTCATTGCGTCGTTCTTGAGCTTGTCAAGGTACTCGGCCGCCTTGGTGCCTTTCTTGAAGGTTGCCGCCATGAGACGGAAAACCGCGTTCTTGAGGAAGAGGTAGCCGTTGAGCGTTGCCGTGACCGTGGGGGCGGTGACGACTATTCCCTGCGGGGAGAGCAGGAACAAGTCAAGAATCGTCAAATGCGTTCCTGCGCCCAAGTCGATGATGAGGTAGTCCGCGTCCAGCGACTGGAATTTTTTGATGAGGGAATTCTTCTGGAAAATCTTGAGTGCGCTCAGTCCTGGAATCTCGGAGTCTCCCGCGATGAAACGGACGTTCTCGTAATCAGTTTCCTCGATGATATCCTCAAATTTATGTTCGCCCGCAAGAAACGTTCCGATTCCCGTTTTTGGGGATGCCTGTCCGATGACAAGATGAAGGTTTGAAGCGCCCAAGTCCAAATCGGCAAGGACGACTTTCTTTCCGGCTTTTCCGAGTGCGATTGCCAAATTTGCGGAGAGCAGACTTTTTCCGACACCGCCCTTTCCGCTTGCGATAGGTATGATTTGCATAACTATGTATTATATCAAAAGATGGCGTGTGATGATAGATTAGACTTGTTCTGAAAACGCTGTTTCCTTGCAAGTTTCGATGATTTTTGCGCGTTGCGGTCGGCTTTGTGCAGATATTGGCGGAATCCTGGATTGTTTGTACAATGACCTCATGAAAATTGCAATAACTTATGACAAAGAGACGGGAACTGTGTTCCAGCATTTTGGAAGAACCGAATTTTTCAAGATTTTTGAGATTGAGGACGGAAAAATCCTTTCGTCCCAGATAATCGACAATGGCGGAAACGGGCATCATGCGTTGCCGCCGTACCTCAAAGGCTTGGGGGTTGAGACGTTGATTCTTGGAAACCGCGGACAGGGCGCGATTGACGCGATTTCTGCCGCCGGCCTAAAGGAGATTCCCGGCATTACAGGAAGCGCAGACGAAGCCGCCGCCCTTTTTGCGAGAGGCGAGCTGAGAGGAAACTTTGCCGCAAAATGTAACCACCACGGGGAACACCACGAATAAAAATCAGTGGAATTCCTCAATCTTTGGGAGCCGCTATTCCAAAAAATCTTTCAGCTCGGCGAGCGTCTCGTCCGTGTAGGCGATTTCTTCATCAATCTCGCTGTGCTGCTTTTTCGTGCGGTAGAAATCAATCAGCGTGTTGTGTGCTATTCGATAAATCAGCGTTGAGGCCGATGCTTTTGAGCTGTCAAACGAATCGGCGTTCTCGTAAAACTTGACGAAGACGGCCGCGCATAAATCCTCCGCGTCCATCTCCGCCAGCCCTTTTCCTCTGAGATAGCAGAAAACTTTATCATAACAAAAATGTATCATTTTTTTTCAAGGTGCAAAGAGGAAAAGGCACAAGAATCGATAAAAATCATTGACATTGTTGTACAATACATTCTATAATCACAGAACTCAATTTTTCATTCAAATGGGAAGGTAAAGAAAATGTCAAGAATTTGCGATTGCTGCGGAAAAGGTTCACAGACAGGTAATAAAATCAGTAAGGCTTACAACCACACACGCCGAATCTGGAGACCGAATCTTTTGAAAATCAGGGTTCAGGATGATTTCGGAACGACACGTACGTACAATGTCTGCACACGTTGTTTGCGCACAGCGGACAAAACGGGAATTTTCACGAAGAAAATCACTGTCGTTCCTGCAAATGCCGGCGCAAAAGCTGCTGCGAACTAATCCGAGCAACTGATTTATGGCAAAACCGACCTTCTTTGGGTCGGTTTTTTTTGTGTCTATCCGCAGTGCCGTATGCTTATGTCACAGCTCTTTTATTTCCTCCACGGAAAGTCCTGAAATTTCCGCAATTTCTTCGATGGGGAACGTGTTTTTTGCAATCATTCGGCGGGCTGTTTCCTGTTTGGCAATAAGCGAACCTTTTTCCAGCCCCTCTTGTATTCCTTTTTCCATGCCCTTTTGCATACCGATTGTCTCTGCTTCGATTCGGATTGTTTTCCAGTTTGAGATATTGCCCCAGTATGTTTTTTGCCGCTGCCAGTTCAGCTCGTCTTGGCTTATTTGAGAAAGTGTTTTTTCTGCTTGCATGATTCCCTCCTCTGCATGGCACAATTCTGAAATGAACTGTTGTTTTTCAGGATTGTCCGCATACAAAAAGAATTTACCCCATCGCTCAGCGGAAGTCAATTTTTCCGCGTCGTCTGGAAGCATCTTTATTTTGGGAAGCTCCATGAAAATGACGTTGAGGCTCTGGTCAAGCACACGATTTTGCTCTGTTCTCATTTGGTATAGCGAAATATTCTCCGTTTCAGTATCGTAGACAAAATTCAGCACGGATATTTGGAACACTTTCGGAACGTTCGGCCAGTCGGTGCCAGACTGAACATAGTGGTTCAGAAGGTGCGAGGCATAATATTCGGCGCGTTTTCCGAAAGACAGGTAGTAGTTCTGGCATTGCATTTCGATGTTCACGAACTCTTCGTCGCATTTGCAGGTCAAGTCGAACTGGGACTGCTTGTCAGTGCTGCTTTCTATGGAAAGCTCGTTGGGCTGGAGGACAACTTCGGACACAGGCTTTTTGAGGAGTGCAGAAAGGAACGACTGGAGCGCGTATATGGACTCAGGTGAATCGTGGGTGAAAAGAGCCTTGAAAATTGGGTCGCAGCATGGTGTGAGAATCGCATTGGGGAAAGGTCTGATTGTAGGCATATCATTTTCCTTGAAACATAGAAAAAATTGCCCCGCAAAAAACGGGACACGTCCTTCCGTCCTTTTCCCAGAAAACGATGTGGTAAAATGGATGACGCGCAGAATAAAAAATCAAAATCAACAAAAGTGGCTGGAACCACCAAAAAAGGAAGCAAACTACATTCTGTGCATCTTTTACAATGGATAGAATATCATAATATAGCCAAAAGAGCAAGGAAAATCGCGGCAAATTGTTTTTATCTTTCCATATGGGGCGTTTTGGCTTAAAATAGACCTGTTCGGTAACTGCAAAAACCGCAAGTTTCCGAACACCTCTAATGACAGAAGTGGCAGGAAAAATCAGGGGGAACGGGACATCATGACACAGACCATAACAGGATTCCATGCAATAGAAGAAAAAGTGCGCTCGGCGGCGGAGGGCGGCGCGTCGGGACTCACCATCCATTATGCGAAGACGGGACCGCGGGTGAAAAAAATCATTGAGGCGGCAAAAAAAGCCGCCATCCAAGTGGTGCAGACGGATGAAAAATCCCTCGACGGCTTGGTGCAGAATCTTTCCCAGGGCGCGCGCGACCATCGCGGAATCGTGCTCGTGGTTGAGGGGGCGGACAAGGCCGGTGAAAAGGACGAAGTCGATTTCGACGGCTGGCTGAACGAGCAGAAGCTGCTGGATGGGCGGGCGACCGTGCTGATTCTTGACTCAATCACCGACCCGCACAATGTGGGGGCAATCCTGCGCTCCTCGGATCAGTTCGGCGCAAGCCTTGTGGTCATTCCGTCCAGGCGGGGGGCCGGCAGCATTGGCGAGAGCGAAATCATTGCGCGGACCAGCGCGGGGGCGGCGGCATACGTTCCGGTGAGCGTGGTGACGAACCTTGTGCGAACTGCCCAAAAGCTCAAGGACGCGGGCTTTTGGTTGTATGGCGCGGATGCAGGCGGCGAGAGCGTGGCGAACATTGAGTTTCCGCCAAAGACCGCAATCGTCATGGGGAGCGAGGGGAGCGGCATTGCAAAGCTTCTTCTGGAACAGTGCGATTCAATCGTGTCCATTCCCACCTGCGGAAAAATTGACAGCCTGAACGTGAGCGTTGCGGCAGGCGTTCTTTTGTACGAACGCTACCGGCAGGAGATTTTGGCAAAATGAAAATGTCCTGGTGCAAGAAAATTGTCGGTTGTTTCGTTGCGATTTTTGTGGCGGCGGCTTTGTTTTGCTCGTGCAAGGGGAAAAAATCGGATTCTGGTAGCGATGAAGTTCAGAATGTTTCTTTAGAGGCTGGGGACAAAAAATCGATGGGGGAAGAATCTGCGCTTGCCACGAACAATGCGCAATCTGGAAAAATGGAAAAATCGGCAAGTGAAGAATCAAACGATGCAAAATCATTCGATGAAGAATCAACTGGCGCAAAAACTGCGCTTGGGGCTGACGCACGCACATCATCGCGGGATGCGCTGGTTCGCGTCGAATACGTGGACTGGGAGAGGGCGCAGCTTGACCCGTCCAAGTTCATCGCGGAAAAACACTTTTCAGGCTCGTCCATCCACGATTTTTCCAACTTGTACGTCCTGGGCTTTTCCAGGGACGGAAAAATCGCCTTCGTGGAAACCCAGCTCCTTGACGGCGTGGGGGCTGAGCGCGACACGTTCTTTGTTCAGGACTTGGTGGAGGACGAGATTCTTGTTCAGATTGTGGGAAAAGACTCGGAGCTTGGCGGAAGCGACGCTCTCAAGGCATTTGTTGCCCAGGAGCGGGAAAAAATTGACGAGGCGATTTCTTCCCACGCCATTGTTTCCGGCGCGTTCTCCTACGAGCCGCTTCCATACAGTGCGGATGGATTTTTTATCGATGTGGAGGCGAAAGTTGTTGATACGGGGAAAAAACTCCACGAATTCATTGCGGTGAGCGATTACACCTGTATTGCCACCGCGTCTTCGGGGAGCCGAAAGGTCATCCGCGAGAAAAAGGACGTGACTTGCGAAAACGTGTTCATCTGCGGCTGCATCAAAAGTCCGTGGGAAAACAGGCTTGCCGTCGTCATTGGGGAGCAGAGGTTCGGCTTTGAGGGCTACGACATATGGTATTCGTTTTCAGGCTGCGATATGCGCAGAGGGTTCTGAGATGAGGAGGATTTATGGCTGACGAAAAAATTCCGGTTCCGCACGCATACCCGAGCGGGTGCGTTTTTGAAAAAATCGAGGACATCAGGGACAAGCACATTGTGGTGATGGGGCTTGGGCTGAACGGCGGCGGGGAAGCGAGCGTGCGCTTTCTCTTGAAAGCCGGGGCTTACGTGCTTGCCACGGACATGAAATCAAGGGAGGATTTGCAGCCGACAATTGATTCCCTGGAGAATGACGAGACTCTGGACACGTCCCGTCTTTCCTATCGGCTGGGCGAACATAGAATAGAAGATTTTGAAAATGCGGACTGCGTTATAAAAAATCCTGGCGTAAAATACGACGGGAACGTGTTCTTGCAGGCGAGCCGGGCGATTGAGACCGACATATCTCTGTTCCTCCATTTCTCAAAGGCCCCGATTATCGCGGTGACAGGCTCCAAGGGAAAAAGCTCCACGGTGAGCGCGATTTACTATGGGTTGAAGGAGGCAGGCTTTGACGCGTATTTGGGCGGAAACATCACTGTGTCGCCACTCACGTTCCTCCACAAGACGAACGAAAAAACACCGGTTGTGCTGGAGCTTTCGTCGTGGCAGCTCGCCGATTTGCGCGGGCGCAAGTGCCTGAAGCCGAAAATCTCTGTCATAACGAAAATCATTCCAGACCACCAGAATTTTTATCATTCGATGGTGGCGTATGTGAACGACAAAAAGCTAATCTACGAGGGACAGTCCAAAAAGGATTGGACGATTCTTGATTTTGACGACGACCTGGCAGCCGACGGCGGCACTCTCATTGAGAACTGGGGGAACGTCTTTGCGCGGGAGACGCGGGCGAAAATCCTCCGATATTCGAGAAGACCTCTTCCTTCAGGCGTGGAAGGCGTGTGGTTCGACAAGAAGAAAAAATACGCTGGTATGTGCCGGTTCAATGGGGTTGAGGAGAAGATTCTTGGCGACCTGCTCGTGCCAGGCCATCACATGAGGATAAATGTGCTGAACGCCGCGCTGGTGCTGAAACTGTTCGGCGTGGATACGAAGCGGATTTTGGAAATCTTGGGGAGGTGGAACGGCATTGAGCACAGACTGGAATTTTTCCACGAGTGGAAGGCTCCAGATGGAAGCTGCGTGCGCTTCTACAACGACTCGGCGGCGACAGTTCCCGAGGCTGCCGCGCTTGCAAGCCAGAGCTTCGGCTTCCCTGTCACCCTCGTGACGGGCGGCACGGACAAGGGACTTGATTTGTCCCCGTTCCCGGACACGATTGCGAAGGAGTCTTCGTTCAAGCCGAATGGAATATATCTTCTTGAAGGAAGCGCAACCGACAAGCTCCTCCCGCTTTTTGCCGAGCGGAAAATCGCGACGAACGGCGTGTTCAAGAACTTGGACGGGCTTTTGGGCGCGCTGAAAACCGATTTGTGCGGGGCAAGGCCGCAGGGCGAGGACGCAACCAGACCGCGCGTCGTGGTGTTCTCGCCTGGGGCGACAAGTTTTGGCATGTTCAAGAACGAGTTTGACCGGGGAAAGCAGTTCAAGGAAAAAGTGCGGGCGGTTTTTTCCTGAGCGTGGAACGCCAGGCTGCCGGTGGGCGCAGCCGAAGCGCACCGCA
This sequence comes from Treponema sp., assembly GCA_017412405.1. Taxonomy (GTDB): domain Bacteria; phylum Spirochaetota; class Spirochaetia; order Treponematales; family Treponemataceae; genus Treponema_D. The sequence goes on from JAFPYB010000054.1 coordinate 7,719, forward strand.
TGGATGGAAAGATGAAAAAGAAGCTGGAAGATGTAATTTCAAAAGAATTCAAAGGACTCTGGGGAACAGATTTTTCTGATGATGGTATTCCTGTTATCAAAACAAACAATATGACTTATGAGGGCAGAATCGATTTTTCAGATATTTGTGTTCGCAATATTCCATATAAAGAAGCGGAAAATAATTTTCTGAAAAAAGGTGATTTGATAATCGAAAAATCAGGCGGAACAAAAACGCACTCTGTCGGCTATGTAAATATTTTTGAAGGTGAAGATGATAAATATGTCTGCAATAATTTCATTCTTCCGCTTCGTCCAAATACAGATATTGTATACCCAAAATATTTATTCTGGCAGTTGCACGGCATGTATGAAGCCGGAAGGTTTTCTGATTGCTACAATAAAACAACTGGTATTCAAAATCTTCAAAAGAAGACTTATTTTTCAAAAGATATAAACATTCCTCCGCTTCCCGACCAGCAAAAAATCGCAGCCCACTTGGACAAAATCCAGTCCGCCATCGACAACAAAAAGCAGCAGCTTTCTTTGCTTGATGAAGCTGTCAAATCCAAGTTCGTGGAGATGTTCGGGAATCCAATAACCAATACCAAGGGTTTTCCCACAAAGAAAGTTATTGATGTTGTTACTCTACAGCGAGGTTATGATTTACCTGTACAAGATAGAGATACTAATGGGAAAATTCCTGTGTTTGGTTCAAATGGTATTCTTGGAACTCATAATGTTTCCAAAATAGATAAAGGGGTGATTACAGGTCGTTCAGGTACAATTGGTGAAGTTTACATGAGTGAGGAACCTTTTTGGCCATTGAATACAACGTTGTTTTCTAATGATATACATGGAAACAATATCTGTTACTTGAAATTTCTTTTAGAATTTTTTGATTTAAAACGATTTAAATCAGGGATTGGAGTTCCAACTCTTAATCGAAATGAATTTCATGGAGAACAAATAATAGATGTATCACTCGACCTGCAAAACCAATTCGCAGCCTTCGTCCAGCAAATCGACAAGGCAAAATCCATTGCAAAACAGCAGGTTTCAGACCTGCAGGAACTGCTGGACTCAAAAATGCAGCACTATTTTGCGTAGCAAAATAGTGCCAAGCACGGTTGCGGGCGACGGATATAACAAAAAATTATCGGTGAATTTCTGAAATTCACTGTCAAAATCGAAAAATCTCTGTCCCTTATAAGGCATGAGAAAAATTCTTCTTGCCTGTTTGATTTTTGTGCTGCTTGTCGCACAAAAAATCCTGTCTTCTCCACGCCTTGACAGCGTTGAGATAAAATTCAGTTCCGCGCTCACGATTCCGGCACCGTCGTCGGAAAAGGAAAAATCGCTTTCGGCTGGGGGAGGAATCAAATTGTGCGCCAGCGACTTGTTTTTCGTGAACAGGCTGGATGCACGCGGCTACTTTGCGCTTCCCAAAACGCCTTTTTCCGGGCTTGTGGATATGGGCGGAGTCGATAGGAAAAAAGTGCGCTACGGGCTTGGCGTGTCGCTTTTTGAGCCAACGATTCCAGTGCAGGTTAAAGCGGGGCATATTTCATATTCAAAATCAATTTCAAAACTCAGGAATCCTGCCCCGTCCGCCGTGGCAAATCCGCTGAAAAAATCATTCGCATTTTCGACGGGTGTTGGCGCATCCCTTCCCACACTCTCGTCCTCCGTGCAGCCGCTTTCGGTGGCTTTGTGCCTGTCGCTTCCAAAGGGGCAGTTCGCGCTTCCGTTGAGGGCGGAATCGTTTTTTACTGAAGAGCGGAATTTTGCGGTGTCAGTGGGAGGCGCACATTCGTTCGGCTCTTTTTTTTCTATAAGAACAGCATTGACCGGCGCACGTTTTTTCGTGGAAAACACGTCGTCGCTTTTGAAGAAGGCCGGTGCGGAGTGCGACGGAAGCTTTCTGTGCGCTTTCCTGTGGGAGGCGAACGTGAGCACGCCGATTTTCAAGACGAATCTTGCCGTTGCACTCCATCAAAGCCCGTACGAGCGTGTTGGGGCATGGTTAAAGGTGGACGGCCGGGCGGCGTACAAATCGGTACTTCTCGATTTTTCGTTTTTTGCGCTTCCCACGGCGGAGAATTTCCCTGACGTTGCGCCTCTCCTCGGAATTGATTCTGCCGTGGTGCGCACGCTCCAGAGCGCGTTGTTGAATCCGCAGTTCGTCCTGTTCCTTCCCGGGAAAAACTCCGCCACGCTCCGCTGCGGACTTTCTGTCCATGAGGGCGTGCGCGTGGCTGCAAGCAAAAATGCGGAACAGCTTTTGGTGGGAAAGGCGCGTGCAGGGGTGGAATACGAGTCGCCCGCGCTCACCGTGACGTGCGACGTGACGGCCGCAAACGTGCTTTTGGCAGGAAGTCCGCCCAACAAAAGCACAACGCCTGAGCTGTACTATGGGCTTTCTGTGGGCGCGAATTTCGCCTGCGGGATTTGCCGCGCAGCCTGCTCGGTTGGCTTTAAATATGTTCCGCCTTTTGATTCATCGTCAAAAGACAAAAAATCTTTGTCGTTCGATGTGTCGGCTGTGCCAAAAAAATGGAGTTTCGTTACGCTCCAGAGTGCTTTTGGCTTGGTGTTTCGCGATGGCGATCGAACATCTTCCCAGCTGGATTCTTCGGTGTGTTTCAGGGCAAAGACGGTTTTGTTCAATTCGTCTGTGAATTCATCGTTGAAATTTGCCCTTTCCGTCCCATTTTGATGATGATTTTTGTAGAAAATCGGTGCGAAGCGGGGCAAGAAGTGTTGATAAAGAGTTGTATTTTTAGTAGATTAGTATAATTCGACAATATGAGATAATTGTCGCTACGGCTGAAAATCATTTTTGAGAGGTAAACAATATGGCTTTTGATATTACTAAAGTACGTAATATCGGTATCAGTGCCCACATTGACTCTGGTAAAACAACGACTTCGGAACGCATTTTGTTCTATTGTAATAAGATTCACCAGATTCATGAAGTTCGCGGTAAAGACGGTGTTGGTGCTGTAATGGACAACATGGAACTGGAGCGCGAGCGCGGTATCACAATCCAGTCAGCTGCTACGCAGGTTCAGTGGAAGGACACAACCATCAACCTTATCGACACACCGGGACACGTTGACTTCACTGTAGAAGTTGAGCGCTCGCTCCGCGTTCTTGACGGTGCTATCATGATTTTGTGTGCTGTTGCAGGCGTTCAGTCTCAGTCAATCACGGTTGACCGCCAGCTCAAGAGATATCATGTACCTCGCATTGCATTCGTAAACAAATGTGACCGTCAGGGTGCAAACCCAATCCGTGTCTGCGGTCAGCTCCGCGACAAGCTGGGATTGAACTCTCACATGGTAGAGCTTCCAATCGGTCTTGAGGACAAACTTGAAGGTGTTGTTGACCTCGTTGGCATGAAAGCAATCTACTTTGACGGAGAAAATGGCGAGAACCTTCGCATTGCGGAAATTCCGGCTCACATGAAGGAGCAGGCTGCCGAGTATCGCGAAAAGCTCATCGATGCGGCTTCAAGCTTTGACGACGAGCTTATGGAGCTTGCTCTTGACGGAAAGGACATTCCGGAAGAGCTTCTCATCAAGGCTATCCGCAAAGGAACACTTGCAGAGCAGTTTGTCGGCGTATTCTGCGGTTCGGCTCATGTGAACAAGGGTATCCAGCCACTTCTTGATGGCGTTCTCCGCTATCTTCCGGATCCAACGGAAGTTCACAACTACGGTCTTGACTTGGACAAGAACGAAGAGCAGGTTGAATTGTTCAACGTGCCGGACAAGCCGACTGTTGCACTTGCATTCAAGCTCGACGACGGTCAGTTCGGTCAGCTCACATATATCCGCATTTATCAGGGACGCTTGCCGAAAGGTATGGAACTTACAAACGTCCGCACAGGAAAGAGATTCAAGGTCGGTCGTCTTGTCCGCATGAACTCTGCTGCAATGGAAGATATTTCTGTGGGTGAGCCGGGAGACATTTGCGCGCTCTTCGGTGTAGACTGCGCTTCCGGAGACACATTCTGCGGTGAGGGAATCAATGTTGCTATGACATCAATGTTCGTTCCAACACCGGTTATCTCACAGGCCGTTCGTCCCAAGGACAAATCAATGGCTGCCAACGTCGCAAAGGCTCTCAACCGTTTCACGAAGGAAGACCCAAC
>JAFPYB010000055.1 GCA_017412405.1 Treponema sp.
AATTCCTAAAGAACGCAAAACATACGATTCCCCGCTTTTCAAAATACCTTTCACATATAAAAACAAAGACAACTCTTTTCTAAAATCATTTTTCTTCACAACCTATTTTTCTCAAAATTTCATGGACGACCGTTAAAAGCGGTGTAAATTTAAGTGGAGATAAAAATGATTTTTTTTAATGCTGCCATTCTAGTTGCAGGTTTTGCCGCGCTCGTAAAGGGAGCGGACATTTTTGTTGACGGCTCTTCAAGCCTTGCCAGAATTTTTAATGTTCCTCCGGTTATTATCGGATTAACGATTGTTGCGATGGGAACGAGTATGCCGGAGCTTGCGGTAAGCATATCCGCCGCCCTTGCCGGTTCAAGTGAAATTGCTCTGAGCAATGTGGTCGGCTCGAACATTTTTAACCTGCTTGTTGTTCTTGGTGTATGCGCCGTTATCCATCCAGTCCCGGTTGATTCTGTAATCCTGAAACGAGATTTCCCGTTTTCTATTATTGCAACGCTCGGTATTTTTCTTGCTGTCGCGTTATCTGCTTTTTTTGGCGGTGATTTTTTTAATCTGAAGATGGAAGCTGACGCAGGTGCTATAAGCAGGGGGCTTGGAATCATAATTCTGGCGACTTTTATTGCCTACATCATGTATTTGATTTTTAACGCACGGAAAAATCTTGTCTCTGAGGAGGAGAATGCGAAGTCTATACCGCTTTGGAAGTGTCTTCTTTTTATTGTGCTTGGGCTTTTCCTCATCATTGCGGGTGGTAAAGCGGTTGTCTACAGCGCACAGAATATTGCGCGGTTTTTTGGAATGACGGAAACGCTTATCGGGCTTACAGTTGTTGCAATCGGGACATCGCTCCCCGAACTTGTGACGAGCATCGTTGCAGCCCGCAAAGGCGAGACTTCTCTTGCCGTGGGGAATGTAATCGGCTCAAATATTTTTAATCTGCTTTTTATTCTCGGGGTATCGGCTTCAATTCATCCTGTAAGCGTGAATTCGGCTTCTGTTTACGATATGGCAATTCTGATTTTTGTCAGCGTTTTGACATGGATTTTCTCTATGACAGGACGGCGGATTTACCGGCTTGAGGGAATGATTATGTTGCTTTGTTATGCTCTAGAAAGTGTCTTTGCGGCAATGCGGTAGGGGTTTTTAATGATTGCCAACATTCTGATGACAGTTTTCAACATTGCAGGAAGTCTGTGCGTGTTGCTTTTCGGCATGAAGCTTTTAAGCGATGGAATCCAAATGTCGGCTGGCGAACGCTTGCAGAACGCGCTCGGTTTTATGACCAAAAACCGCTTCCTCGGCTTGCTCACAGGCTGTGCGCTTACAATGCTCATTCAGTCATCGGGGGCGACCACGGTGATGGTCGTGTCGTTCGTGAACGCCTCGCTTCTTACGCTGGAGCAGTCGGTGACAGTCATTTTTGGGGCGAACATCGGAACGACCATAACGGCGTGGATTGTCGCCCTCTTCGGCTTTGACTTCAAGATTTCCGCACTCGCCGTGCCGATTTTTGCCGTCGGCTACCTTCTTACCGTGTTCAAGCGTTTCAAAAAAGAAGGAATCGGGCAGGCAGTCATGGGCTTCTCCCTCATGTTCGTCGCGCTTGGCTGGCTTTCTGAGGCGGTTTCGCTCAACGCAGATGACATGGGCTTCCTTTCCGCCGTGCAGGATTTGGGGGCGTGGAGCCGTCCGATTGCCGTTGTCATAGGAATCATCGTCACCGCGCTCATTCATTCGTCCTCTGCAATGACGGCAATCGTTATCACCATGGCGTATAACGGAGTGCTTGCATGGGAATTTTCTGCCGCCCTTGTAATCGGAAGCAACATCGGCTCTACAGTGGATTCCGTGATGGCGGCTTTCGGCTCAAAGACAAACGCCCGGCGAGCATCGCTCGTCCATGTACTTTTCAACACCGCGACCGCCCTCCTTGCGCTCATCTTTTTGCCGCAGCTCACTCGTCTTGTTGATTTTATCACGCCCGGCAGGGCGGCAGTTGCAGTCACCTACCATATCGCAATGCTGCACACGCTTTTCAATGTGACGGGAACGATTCTATTCCTCCCGTTTACAAAACAGGTCGCACAGCTCACAAAATCTCTCATCAAAGAAAAACCTGAGGAAATCCCCACGACTTACCGCTTTCCGTTTCCAGACCATGCAGCCCACGAATCCGCGGCGATTACGCTTGTGGCTGTTAAAAGCGAGATCCAGCACATGGCGGATTCGACCGTGGAAATGTTCGACCGCGTGCAGAAGGGGCTTTCGGACGGCGAGCTTTTTGTCGCACGGGAATTTGAGACACTGGAGCAGGAAGAATACTACATTGACCAGATGCAGGAACAACTGACCGCATTTTTGCTCCGCACGCAAAAACTGAACTTGAACGGGCGGCAGATTGAGCAAGTGAACGAAATGCTTGCCGTCGTGACCGAGCTTGAAGCCCTCTCCGACGACTGCCTGACAATCGGCGTGTTCTTGAAGCGGATTGAGCAGAAGAAGCTCAGCATTGCAACCGATGACAAAAAGCGCCTGATTCCGTACATCGAGCTTGTGCGGCAGCTTTTGTACTTTGTCCACCGCCACATCGGAAGCGTGCTTTCAAAAGACCAGCTTGATTTTGCCAACAGCCTTGAGGAGC
>JAFPYB010000011.1 GCA_017412405.1 Treponema sp.
GTGTTCCCAGGGATTTTGGTAAAGCGTACACTGTGGTGGGCATGATTGTCGGTATTCACGAGCATACGACAAAAAACGGAGAAAAAATGGGCTTCGGGACGTTGCAGGATTACGATGGAACTCTAGATTTAACGTTCTTCAAGAGCGAGTGGGCAGAGCTAAAGGACAAGCTTGTCGTCAACGGCGTGTATGCGTTCAGCGGGCGCGTTGACAGCACGCGGGACACGCCGTCGTTCATCGTCAGTAAGCTTGAGGATCCGCAAGTCCTGAAAGAGCGGGCGTATACGGAGATTCATATACAGCTTGAGTCCGGCTTTAAGACGGAGGATGATGTTTCTAGGCTGCGGGAATTCCTTCTTAAGGGGGAGGGGCGTTGTTCCTTGTTCCTTCATGTGGATACCGAGCGGGAATCGTACATTATTAGGGCAAACCAGCAGTTGACGGCAAACCCTACAAAAGATTTCCTCGATGATGTAAAATCATTGCCGTTCATAAAGGACGCGTGGGCAAGTTGACGGGCGTTCAAGGGGTAGAAAATGATTCAAATGATTTTTAAGATTCTGTCGTTGGCAGTAATAATTTATACATTCATGTGCTTTATACGGATTTTCTTGTCGTGGTTTCCAGGGGGGCTTTATTCTCCCCTGGGGCGGTTTCTCACGCAAACCTGCGACCCATATTTGAACAAATTCCACTTCCGGTTCCTGCGTTTTTCCGCCTTTGATTTTTCTCCGGCTGTGGCATTGTGTGTGCTTTTCGTGGTTTCATCTATTTGCTCTGGAATCGCGAACAATCAGCATACAACTTTGGGCAGGATTTTTGCCATGCTTGTCACCATGATTTGGGGCATCTTTTCGTCGCTGCTTGTCTTGCTCATGATAATCATTCTCATCAGACTTCTCGTGCTTGTTTTCTCGAATAACTCCAACAGCTATGATTCCATTTGGAGCCAGCTTGACCGTTCTTTGTCGCCGATTATTTTCAAGATTTCTTCCGTGTTTTCCGGGGGAAAGCCTGTTCCTCTCAAAACGGCCCTTATTCTGGCGTTCATCATGTTGTTCATAATATGGTTCGGCGGAAAAATCCTCATAGGCTATTTGGCTGCGATTATCGAGTCTCTTCCAATATAAGCGTGGCTGATGAAAGTTTCTGAGATTAACAATTCGATTGCCGCTCTTCCTGGTGTTGGACCTGCAAAAGTTGCGCTTTTTGCCAATTTGAATGTGTTCACGGTGGGGGATTTGCTCCAGTTCTATCCTCGTGACTATGAGGACAGGACTGAACGGATTACGATTGGGCGCAGCTTGGAGACAAAGAATCCAAAGGTTCATACGATTGTGCAGGTGGTGGCGCACGAGTGGTTCGGTTTCGGCCGTATGCGAACGCTCAAGCTCATAGTCACTGACGGCACGGGGCAGGCGGAACTCATTGCATTCAATAGACCGTTCCTGGAAAAAACGTTTCCCGTTGGCTCTATTTTTGCCGTCACTGGAAAGTTTGAAATCAAGTACGGAAAGTTTCAGTCAGCATCGTTTGACACGGAAAAAATCTCAGACGCTGGGGCGATTTCTGATTTCATGAACGAGCCTGTTCCCAACAGCCGCGTGATTCCCATTTATCGGCAGACGGAAGGTTTGACGAGCAAAATTATAAGCAAGGTGGTGGCTGCGGCGTTGGAGCGATATTCAATTGGACTTGAAAGCGACGTGGACGAGTCTGTTCTGAAAGAAAAAAAGCTTGTGTCCAAAAAAGACGCGCTCCGCATGATTCATGCGCCAAAGACCATTTCTCAGGCAATTGAGGCACGGAAAATGCTCGTGTACGAAGAGCTGTTTGTTTTTCAGAGCGCAATTGCCCGCCGTGTGCTTGCGAATCGTGGTGCGCTGCCCGATGAAAACGGGAGCGCGCGGGTGCAGGGTGTTTTTTCCCAGCAGGAATTTGAATCGTCCTTGTCGCCGCGGCAAAAGCGTCTTCTTGCTCTCCTGCCGTTTCCTCTCACTGCCGACCAAATGTCGGTCATTGCGCAGATGAATTGGGACATCGACAAAAATTATGAGAACATAAGGGATAGCTCAAAGTCGCCTGTTGCCATGCGTACGTTGCTGCAGGGGGACGTTGGAAGCGGGAAAACGCTTGTCTCCTTTTTTGTCGCGCTTCGTGTCATCGATTATGGAAGCCAATGTGCGCTCATGGCTCCCACCGAGCTTTTGGCACGGCAGCACGCTGAAAACGCGGCAAAACTGCTTGAGTCGCTTGATGTGCAGGTGGCGTATCTTGCTGGGAACGTAAAGGCAAAGGGGCGTGCCAACCTGCTTTCCGCGCTCCAGAACGGGAACGTGCAGCTGGTGATTGGGACGCACGCGCTTTTTTCAAAAAATGTGGTCTACAAAGACCTTGCCCTTGCAATCATTGATGAACAGCACCGTTTTGGCGTTGTGCAGCGCGCCGCAATTTTGAACAAGGGTCGCGAGAGCATAGACCCGCTTTCCCGTGAGCCAAATTTATTGATGATGAGCGCGACACCGATTCCCCAAACCCTTGCCTTGACGGTTTTTGGTGATTTGGATGTGCTTTCGATTCACACAATGCCATCTGGCAGAAAGCCTGTTGTCACATATTTGGTCAAGGGCGGGAACGAGGCGAAGGCGTATGAGGAAGTTCGCAAAGAGCTGCGTAAAGGTCATCAGGCGTATTTTGTCTATCCTGCAATTGAGCAGAACCTTGACACCGACTACGGCGGCGGTTACTCGCTGCTTTCGAAAGAGCCGCTAAAGTCTGCCGAGGAATCTTTTGAGTTTTTGGCGAACCATGTGTACAAAGAATACAAGGTGGGGCTTGTTCACTCAAAAGTTGGCGAAGAAGAGCAGCGGCAGGTGCTGGAGGATTTCAGGCTGAACAAGATCCAAGTGCTCGTCGCCACGACGGTGGTGGAAGTCGGTGTTGATGTTCCCAACGCAACGTGCATCGTCATAGAGCAGGCCGACAGATTCGGGCTTGCGGCGTTGCATCAGCTTCGCGGTCGCGTGGGGCGCGGAAGCGAGCAGTCGTATTGTTTCTTGATTTATCGCCAATCCATAACGGAGAATGGAATTGAGCGCATGAAAGCCATCCGCGAGACAACGGACGGCTTTAAAATCGCCGAGGAAGACTTGAAGCTTCGCGGTCCTGGGGAAATCATGGGAACTGCCCAAAGCGGGGAGCTTACGTTCAAGATTGCGGATCCTGTGCGTGACAAGGACATAATGATGGAAGCCCGGAAAGATGCGTTCCGGGCCGTGGGAGGCATCTAGGCAACAAAGTCCTCAAGGATTTTGCGCTTGGACGGCATTTGGAGCGAGTGGATTGCCGTTTTTTCAATCTGTCGCACGCGCTCTTTTGTGAGACCGTAGGAAGTTCCGATTTCTTTGAGGGACTTCGGCTCTTCTCCGTCAAAACCGTAGCGCAGGCGGAGCACAAGTTCTTCCCGTGGTTTGAGCATTTTGATTGCTTTTCTGACTTCTTGATGGAGCGATTTTTCCATGAGCGTGTCTTCGGGATCGTTTCCGTAGGACTCAATCATGTCGCCTATAGTGTCGCTGTCCGACTCCTTCTTGTCGATGGGCGCTTCAAGGCTCACTGTTCCCTGCGTCAAGAAGAGCAAGTCCTGCACCGTTTTTTCTTCAAGCCCGGTGAGTTCTGCAATCTGCGCATACTGCTCGTATTCAGGGAGCGTTGAGTCAATGAGTTTCCGCGCTTTTTCGATTTTTGTCAGCTCGTATGCTTTGTTCTGCGGCAGACGGATTGAGCGTCCATGCTCGCCGATTGCCTTCAGAATCGACTGGCGAATCCACCACACGGCATACGATATGAATTTGATGCCCTTGCTCGGGTCAAAATGGTCTATTGCGGACAGAAGCCCGATGTTTCCCTCGCTTATCAAGTCTGTTATGTCGAACATCGTGTTTTTCGGGTTTACATATTCGTTGGCGATTTTCACGACAAAACGCAAATTCGCCTCCACGATTTTTTCTGCTGCATTCCTGTCGCCGTTCTTTGCCTGCACCGCAAGGGCGTTTTCCTCTTCCGCCGTCAAAAGCGGGATTTTGTTGATTTCGTTCATGTAGGAAGATAAAACATCGATTTCTTTTTTCATAATTTTGCCTCATTTGTATAAAGCAGGATTTGTGCCAAGTTTTGTTGATTTTATAAAAAATCGCAAAATTTTGGAGGATGGGCGGCCTTCACAATTGAAAGGCGGTATTGCCGGTATTTTTTGGTATGGGGCTGTCTAAAAAGTTCAGTTAGCTGTGTCATTCCGAACTTGTTTCGGAATCTCAACGATGCAGATGGCGTAGATGCTGAAACTGTCATCCTGAACCTGATTCAGGATCAGCATGACACTTACTTCTAGGACAGCCCCATTATTTTTTCTTTTTTTTTTGCCTTTTGATTTTTTTTTCATTATATTAATTGCAATAACAGAAGGAAAATTTGACACACTCTGAATTTTCCATTAACTAAATTGTGTCATTTTGACACTTTGGAGGCAATTAAATGACAGTTAAACCACTTGCTGACCGTGTTCTTTTGAAACAGGAAAAAGCAGAAACAAAAACAGCTTCAGGAATCATTATCCCGGAGACAGCCCAGGAAAAAACGCAGACCGCAAAGGTCGAGGCTGTGGGGCCTGGAACTGAAAAAGAAAAAATCACCGTCAAAGTCGGGGACAGGGTTATGTACGACAAGTATGCGGGAACGCAGGTAAAGATTGACGGCGAGGATTTCTTGATTGTGAAGAATTCAGACATCATCGCCGTCATTGAATAGTAGGCTGCCAGATAAGGCAATTCCGAATATTCCTGTTTGGACAAAAAAATGCGCTTCAAACGAAGCGCATTTTTTTTAGCTCTGGAGCGACGTGTTTTTTACCACAACGTCATGGGCCGAGCCTTCGCTGATTGTCGTTGCCGACACGAGCGTGAGTTTGGCTTTTTCCTGCAACTCCGGAATAGTGAGCGCGCCGCAGTTGCACATAGTGTGTGCGACTTTCTTGAGCGTGAGACCCACGCCGTCGTGCAAATGACCTGCGTAAGGAACGTATGAGTCAACGCCTTCCTCAAATGCCATGGATTTTTTTCCGCCCAAGTCGTACCGCTGCCAGTTCCGTGCGCGGTTTGAGCCTTCGCCCCAGTATTCCTTGACGTACTGGCCGTTCACCACGAGTTTGTTTGACGGAGACTCGTCGAAGCGCGCAAAGTAGCGTCCCAGCATGACAAAATCTGCGCCCATTGCGAGGGCGAGCGTTACATGGTAGTCATGCACAATGCCGCCGTCGGAGCAGATTGGTATGTAGATTCCTGTTTCCTTGTAGTAGTCGTCCCGTGCTTTTGCGACTTCGATTGTTGCCGTTGCCTGGCCGCGCCCGATTCCTTTTTGTTCGCGCGTGATGCAGATTGAGCCGCCTCCGATTCCGATTTTGACGAAATCTGCGCCAGCATCTGCGAGGAATTTGAATCCTTCTGCGTCAACGACGTTTCCGGCTCCTACTTTAACGTCCTTGCCGAATTTCTCGTGGATGTCCTTGAGTGCCTTTGCCTGCCAGTATGAGTAGCCTTCGCTTGAGTCGAGCACGAACACGTCCGCGCCGGCCTTGATGAGCGCCGGAACACGCTCCATGTAGTCGCGGGTGTTGATTCCGGCACCAACGATGTATCGCTGTTTCGAGTCGAGAAGCTCCAGCGGGTGTGTTTCGTGGGTTGAGTAGTCTTTTCGGAACACGATTGAAAGCAGGTTTCCGTTTTTGTCTACGATTGGAAGCTGGTTCACCTTTTTCTTCCAGATGATTTCGTTCGCCTCAGAGAGCGAAATGCCGTCCTGGCCCGTCACCATGTCGGCAAGTGGTGTCATGTATTCTGCCACTTTCGAGTTAGGCTGGCAGTGTGAAATGCGGAAGTCCTTGGAGGTGATGATTCCCACCAGCTTTCCGTGGGCAGACCCGTCCTCGGTGACGGCGCACGTTGAGTGGCCTGTCTTTTCGCTCAGGGCGACGACTTCCTCAAGTGTCTGGTCTGGACGCACGTTGGAGTCCGATGTTACGAACCCTGCCTTGTATGTCTTGACCCGTGCCACCATTGCAGCCTGATCCTCAATCGTCTGGCTTCCGTAGATGAAGCTGATTCCGCCTTCTTTTGCGAGGGCGATTGCGAGCTTGTCGTCAGAGACTGCCTGCATGACGGCTGAGACCATCGGGATGTTCATCGAGATAGGAGATTCTTCGCCAGCCTTTTTATTGAATCGAACGAGCGGTGTTTTCAGTGAAACGTTGTCTGGAATGCAGTTTTCGCTTGAATAACCGGGAACCAAAAGATATTCGCCGAATGTGTGCGACGGCTCTGAAAAATAAAATGCCATTGCTGTTTCTCCTTGAATTTGTATTGAATTTTGAAAATTTTAATTGTACCAGTATATCATGAAAAATCCTGTGCTTCAATGGAAAGACCGATTTTTTAAAATGTCTTTTTCAGGGCAAACGCATTATAGATTCTGCAAGGCGTAAAGCAGACATTTTTCGTTTTTTGAACAGAGAGTCTGTTTGTTGCCTATTGTAAGATTCTTCTTTTTTGTTGCAACAGGCAAATCCAATCCCTTTAGTAGGTTCATA
>JAFPYB010000056.1 GCA_017412405.1 Treponema sp.
GTAACAAATCGAACTAAAAATTCTGTCGCAAGTGATTACGAGGAAAATTGTCTCAAAATTACAGATGCCTACTCCAATGTCGTTTCAATGAAGCTCAGCGAATACATCAAGCAAATGCGAATGTACACAGAGGCGGACGTCACTCAGACAGAAAATCCTGTCGAAATTCAAGAATGGCTCGTAGAACATGCAAAATCCCGCACGCCTGACTTTGACCGAATCGGTTACATTGATCAAAAAGGTGATTTCTACAACGATCAGAACAAAATCACCAATGTCAAGGACCGAATTTACTTCAAAGCCATCATGGAACAAGGAAACGACACAAATATCGATGATCCGGTAACTTCAAAATCCACAGGAACTACAATCATCCATGTTTCCCAGGCAGCAAAAGTCAATGGAAGAACAGTGGGATTTTACAGCGCGGTCGTTGGCGTAGACAAACTCACAGAATTCGTCCGGACTATCAAAATCGGAAAAACAGGTTATGCAATTCTTTTTAACAGTGAAGGAGACATAATCTCAACTTCTGCCCCAAACAGCGATGAGGCGGGTCTAAAAGCTATCATTGAATCAATGACAAGTATTACACAAGCCCTTGCCCAAAAACAAAGCGGAGCCACATGGATTAAATCAAAAACCCTCGGCACAAAATTTGTCACTTATCAGCCGGTTGAAAATGCAGACTGGGGCTTTGCATTCATAATCGATGAAAAACAGGTTTATGCTACGGCACAAGAAATCGCAATCACGCTGATTATTGCAGGCATGATTCTTGCAATCGCACTTTTGCTTGGAATCGGTGCAGGAATTTTCCATTCCCTCAAACCTCTTCTCAAAGTCAAAGCATCTATCGAAGAAATTGCTTCTGGAAAAGCGGACCTTACACAGCGAATCACAGGCCCGGCGGCAAATGTCAACAACGAGATTGGCGGAGTAGTCAAAGGATTCAACAAGTTCACCGAAAAACTTCACACAATCGTTTCTGATGTCAAATATTCAAAAGACGTTCTTGCAGCGGCTGGCGACGATCTTGATGTAAGCATGCAGGACACAAGCGCGTCAATCACAGAGATCATCGCAAACATTTCAAGCGTTCACAATCAAATAGCTAATCAGGGCGACAGCGTTTCACAAACAGCAGGAGCGGTCAACGAAATCGCATCAAACATCGAATCTCTTGAACGAATGATTGCAAACCAGTCTCAAGGCGTAAGCAATGCCTCATCCGCAGTCGAAGAGATGATTGGAAACATCGCCTCGGTAAACAACTCGGTCGATAAAATGGCGGCTTCTTTTGATTCACTCACGGAAAATGCCAAGAGCGGAGCCGAAAAGCAAGTTCATGTAAACGAACGTATTCACGAAATCGAACAGCAGTCACAAATGCTCCAGGAAGCAAACGCAGCTATCGCGGCAATCGCAAGCCAGACTAACCTTCTTGCAATGAACGCAGCAATCGAAGCTGCTCACGCAGGAGACGCAGGAAAAGGATTTGCGGTCGTAGCAGATGAAATCCGTAAGCTCTCAGAAACTTCAACAATTCAGTCAAAGACAATCGGCGACCAGCTTTCAAGCATCAAGGAATCAATCAATTCCGTTGTTCAGGCTTCACAGGAATCTAGCGAGGCATTCAATACTGTTGCCGAAAAAATCCATGAAACAGACCAGCTCGTTCGCCAGATTAAGAGCGCAATGGAAGAGCAGCAGGAAGGTTCAAAACAAATCACCTCTTCTCTCCAGTCAATGAACGACAGCACAATTGAAGTCCGCACGGCTTCCGAAGAAATGTCTATCGGAAACAAACAAATTCTCGATGAAGTACGAAATCTTCAGAATGCAACCACAGTAATGAAGAGCAGCATGGAAGAAATGGCCGTTGGCGCAAAGAAAATCAACGAAACCGGCGCTGCCCTTTCTGAAATCGCTGGAAAAATGAAGAATTCAATCGAACAAATCGGTA
>JAFPYB010000057.1 GCA_017412405.1 Treponema sp.
AAGCGACAGGGGCGAAAGCCCGTTCCACCCCCTGTTTGAGCCAAGCCCCAAAACAACAAATTCTTTCATTCCTAGAAAAGAGCGTCTTCCGTTGATGGGACGGGCGGCTCTGCAACAAGCTCCTCGGTCTTCGGCTCAGACTTTGACTTGGACTTGGTTTTTGGCTCAACCTTGTCGTCCTCCTTCGCATCCTTTGCACCAGCCTTAGCCGCAGCCTTTGCAGCCTTCTCCTGCTCTGGGTAGACCGCCGTGCCTTCCTTCGTCCTAAGAACCTGCCCCGGGAAAAGCTGCTCGCGGATTTGAAGCTCCACCGAATGAGCGTAGTCAGGATTCTGCTCAAGAAAGTTGATTGCGTTCTCTTTTCCCTGCCCCACCTTCTCGTCGCCACGGGTGTACCATGCACCGCGCTTGTCGATGAAGCCGTGCTTCACAGCAGAGTCCAAGAGCGAGGCGGTGGCGGAAACGCCCTTGCCGAAGTATATATCAAGCTCCACTTTTCTGAACGGCGGCGCGACCTTGTTCTTGACAATCTTGACACGAACGCGGTTTCCAACGGCATCTTCCTCGCCCTTCCCGTCGATGGACTCGATTCGCCTGATTTCAAGCCGAATTGACGAGTAGAATTTGAGCGCGTTTCCTCCCGTCGTCTTCTCAGGGTTTTCGAACATGACACCGATTTTCATGCGGATTTGGTTGATGAAAACGATTATGCACTTTGATTTTCCCACGATTGCTGTGAGTTTTCTGAGTGCCTGGCTCATGAGCCGCGCCTGAACCCCCATCACCGAGTCGCCCATCTCGCCCTCGATTTCCTTCTGCGGGACAAGCGCGGCAACGGAGTCGATAACTATGATGTCAACCGCACCAGAGCGCACCAGCGTCTCCGCGATTGAAAGAGCCTGCTCTCCCGAATCAGGCTGGGAAAGGTACAAGTTCTCCACATCAACGCCCAGATTTTTTGCATACACGGGGTCAAGCGCGTGCTCCGCGTCTATGTACGCCGCAAGACCGCCCAGCTTCTGCGTCTCCGCCACGGCATGAAGCGCGAGGGTTGTTTTTCCAGAGCTTTCAGGTCCATACATCTCGATGATGCGTCCACGCGGATAGCCGCCCACCCCCAAAGCCTCATCCAAGAGAATGGAGCCTGTCGGCACGACATCGACGGCAGCCGTGTCGGTCTGGCTCCCCATTTTCATGAGAGACCCGGCCCCGAACTGCTTTTCGATTTGCAGCCGTGCCGCCTCAAGTGCCTTCAGTTTTTCCGACATATCGACTGCCGGAGGATTTTTTTCAGCCATAGTTCCACCTTAGAAATTGATTTTTTCTACCAGCCAGCTCGGAAACCAGCAGCAGAAAACCGCACATCCCCGAACAGGCTGTTTTGAAACAAGAGAATGAAATTGGCTATCTTCGCTATTTCATTCTTGTCGCCCCGCCCGACAAAAAATCACCGAGCGAGTCTAATCATATAGGGTCAAAGAATTTCAATTTTTGACATCATTTTTTAATAAATTTTTGTTATATCCGAATTTTTCTCAAATTTTCAGCGTATCGACTGATAGTAGCTGCGTTCGTTGAGAAAAATCCTGCCCTTCTCAAGGCTTATGCTCCCAAAAATGCGTATTGGACGCTTTGTATCCAGTGGAGGAGACGGCACGTTCGAAAACTTTACAGGAAGCCCGAGCATTTTGTTGTTGCTCTCGTCCTCAATAATCAAGTCGAACCGGTAGCCGTCGCTATCGATAATCTCATTCATTATGCGCCCTTCCCAATAAACAAAGCACCCAGAATACAGCACAGGCTCCGAAAGAACCTGCTGCAGGGAGAAATTGTCCTTCAAATTCATCAAGTCCGGTTCCCTGATTAGTTTTGCCGCCTCGGAAACCTGATTTTTAACCTCGCTGGACGCGTTGGAGTTGAGAAGCCGATTTATCTCCACCAGTGCGGCATTGTCGCGCTCCTCCTCGATGAATGACTTCATCTTCTCCCAGGATTTTTTTATCTCCCGATCCTTCAGCTCGTACACCGAATCAACGTCGTCATCGAAATAATCCGAATAAGTCTGAACGGTGTAGGCGC
>JAFPYB010000058.1 GCA_017412405.1 Treponema sp.
ATTCTCCACGGAATCATATCCTTGCTGCTTGTTTTTGCCTGCGCCGTTCTTTTCAAGAAGAACGATTCCGTGGTGAAGGTCTCGGTTTTTCTTGTGTTCGCGCTTTTCATCGTGTTTTTTCCGCTTGTTCGCACCTTTGTCCGTGAGCGTTTTCCTGCTGTCTCCTGTCTTGGCGACTGTGGAGGGGCGGCTTTTCCGCTCCCGCTCCTTGTCGCAAGCGGAACTGCCCTCGCGCTTCTTTCCGGGCTGGTCATTCCATCAAGCGTCATTTCTTCAAGCCCCGTGGAATTCTCGTTTTTGGGAAACACTCCGTCGCCGGTGTCGTACATTTTTTCGGCGCTTTTTGTGTTCCTCGGCTTTTTCGTGTTCTGGCCCGTTGTCGTCTACAAATTGTTCGGCCCCCAGGTGAAAAAAATCGTACCGCCGCTTTTTTTCATGATTCTCGTCGCGTCGATTTTGAACGTGTTCGTCTTCAAATACGATTACGGCACCATGAACGTTTCCTTCCAGCTTGACAGGACAGGCGTTCTCAGGAATTATTCGTTCTTTTTCTCGATTTTGCCGCTTTTCGCCGTGGGTTTGGCTTTTTTCCTTTTGCTGGCTCTTTTGTGGAAGAAAAAGTCTTCCGTCCTTGTCACTTTGAGCCTTGCTCTCATGATTTCGGTTTTTGCCTTTGGCGCGTACAAGACTTTTTCCGTTCACAAAGCTTTCCGTGAGTACGAGAAGGTTCATGGCGCAAAGGAAACTGCGGCCAAGGCCGAGAGCGTCGCGCCGGTGTTCCATTTGAGCAGGACTGAGAAGAACGTCGTCGTCATTTTTCTCGACCGCGCCATAAGCTCCTATTTCCCGAAAATCATGGAGCAGTTTCCCGCCATGAAAAAATCATTCGACGGCTTCGTGTTCTTCCCCAACACGCTCAGCTTCAGCACGAACACGTTCCCGGGCTTTCCGTCCATGCTTGGCGGCTACGAGTACACGCCTGAGAACATGGGAAAGGACGGGCGGGCAATACGAGAAAAATTCGCGGAGGCAAGCCTTGTGCTTCCTAAGCTCTTTTGCGACGCCGGTTTTTCGGTCACGCTCTCGGACTTGGAGAAGCCGGATTCTTACGCCGCCGACATCCAGCTATACGGCGAGATTCCTCAGGACTCCTACGTTTCGGTGAACGGAACCTTCAACGATTTTTTCTTTGAGAAATACGGAATCACAGGTGGGCTTTCCTCGGAAATCGCCGACGAGGTGTGCCGCAAGCAGGTGGTGAATTTCGCCGTCCTCCAGCTTTTGTACCCGCCGCTTCGCCTTACGTTCTACAACAACATGACAAAGCACGCGGGGGAGGCTTCTTTTGACGAGTTCTATTCCCATGCCTCCACGATGGAGTTCCTGCCGGAGCTGACAGATTTTTCTTCGCAGAACGGAAAGTTCGTTTTTATTTTGAATGATTTGACCCACGCCCCGATAGAGCTTGACGACGAGTTCACCGTTCCCGGAACCAAGTCGCATCCAGGCGCACTTTCATATTATCCGGAGTCCAAATACGACCAGATTCATTTTGACGTGAACGTGAGCGCGATTCGCTGTATTTCCCGCTGGCTAGACTTGCTGCGCGAAAACGGGGCGTTGGACAACACCAGGATTGTAGTGGTGGCGGACCACGGGCGGGACATAGATGCGCCGTGCTTTGAGGGCGATGCGCTGGGAAGGGAGAAGGCATACTTCAATCCCCTCTTTCTTTTCAAGGATTTTTCCTCATCCGGCGCCGTCCGCTCCGACGATGCGTTCATGACGAATGCCGACACCTTGTTTCTTGCAGCCGGCGGCCTGAACCTTTCTGCGCGGAATCCATTCTCAAAAAAGGAGCTTCTTGCCGAAAAATCTGGTGGTGTTGATGTCTACCCGTGCTTTGGGGAAGAATACAACGGGAACGCGATGCGGGGGCGCACATCGTTCACGCTGGAAAAAGATCGGGGATTCCATGTGCATGATTCCATATTCGATGCGAAAAACTGGGAGAGACTGAAATGACTTTTTTTACGCTCTACATTGATCCGGGCACCGGCTCAATGCTTTTCTCGCTTTTCATAACGCTTGCCGCAACGGCAACCTTTGCCGCCCGTGCGTTGTATCTCAAGCTGAAATTCGCCTTCTCCCTGGGAAAAGCTGAGAAGGCGGAAAACCAGAATATTCCGATTGTGATTTTTTCAGACCACAAACGGTACTGGAACGTGTTCAAGCCCATATGCGACGAGGCTGAGAGGCGTGGCGTTCCGATTGTGTTCTATACGGCCAGCGCGGACGACCCGGCTTTGTCCGCATCCCATTCCTTCGTGCGCGCCGAGTATCTTGGGGAGGGGAACAAGCCCTATGCGCGCCTGAATATGCTTCATGCCGACATTCTCGTTGCCACCACGCCGAACCTTGACGTGTACCAGTGGAAGCGGAGCCGCACGGTCAAGTGGTATGTGCATGTGCCGCACCTCATTGATGATTTGACCACTTACCGTATGTTCGCCCTTGATTATTACGATGCTGTCCTGCTAAACGGACCTCATCAGGAGGAGCGGATTCGCTTTTTCGAGAAGGAGCGGAACCTTCCGCAGAAGGAGCTTCCTGTAGTCGGCTCAACGTATATGGACACCCTTCTTGAAAAGAAAAATTCCTTGGGCTTCGTGAAGGAGGGCGGTTCGTCTCAAAAAATCGTGCTTGTAGCCCCAAGCTGGGGAAAAAGCAGCATACTTTCGCGGTTCGGCTCCAGCCTTTTGGACGCTCTGTGCAGGACCGGCTACACTGTTGTTGTTCGCCCGCATCCACAGAGCATGGTTTCAGAAAAAAACATGCTAGACGCGCTTACCGCCGAGTTCGCCGATAGGACGAATCTGAGCTGGAACTACGACAACGACAATTTTTCCGTGCTGAACGAATCTGACATCATGATAACGGATTTTTCCGGAATCATTTTCGATTATTCCATGATTTTTGACAAACCGCTCATTTATGCCGACACGAGCTTTGAGCCGCTTCCCTACGATGCGGATTGGCTTCCTTCGGGCGACGGGCCGTGGTGCTTCAAGATTCTGCCGGAACTGGGCATAAAGCTCTGCGAGGCGGATTTTCCGCGCATAAAAGAAATCATCGATGGGGCGTGCAAAAGCAGGGATGGCTCGGAACGCCGGCTTCACATCCGCTCTTTGGCATGGCGCAACCAGGGGAATGCCGCAAAAGCGACGGTGGATTACATTGTCAAGAAGCTCTCTGAGCTGAGTGCCCGATGAACGGCTTTTTGGGGGAACAGCATGATTGCAGGAAAAACGGTTGTGTATACGAGCGGGACGTTCGACATGCTCCATGCCAACCATATCAAGATGATTGAGTATGCGCGGAGTCTCGGCGACATATTGATTGTGGGCGTGAACACGGACGAGCTTGTCGAGTCCTACAAGTCCCAGCCGATAATCCCGTTCGAGGAGCGTATTGCGCTTGTGAAGGCACTTAAGTACCCGGACATCGTGATTCCGCAACATTCGTTGAACCATGCGGACAAGGTGAAAAAACTGAATTTCGACGTGTTCGTTGTGGGCGACGACTGGGCGGGAAAATACGACTACTTGAGGGAGCTTGGTGTTGATGTCGTGTATTTTCCGTACGGCGAGGGCGTTTCATCCACCAATCTGAAGGAGCGCGTCTATGAGCGGTACAAAAAACTGCAGGACGAGGCCAACAGCCACTTCCCGATTGATGCCGACACCGGGCAATAGAAGCGGGCTTTTTCGTGAACCAGGGGGTGAAGTCCTAAAAATTGCGGTTTTTGGAGCTTTCCAAAAGTCTTAAAATTTTCACTGGTGTTTGTTGAGGTGTACAAATGGGCGTGTCGCTGTCTTCCAACGAAATCTTCTCCTCCCGCGAGTTCTACCGAAAGCTCGCGTCCCTTGTGCTTCCCATTGCGTTCCAGTCGTTCATGGTCTCTGTCGTGGGCGCAAGCGACGCGCTCATGCTCGCTCGCCTTGACCAGACTGCGCTTTCCGCCGTGTCCCTTGCCACGCAGGTGCTTTTCATTGCGAACCTCTTTTTTGGCGGATTCAACGCGGGGCTTTCGATTTTTGCCGCCCAGTACTGGGGAAAAGGCGATATGCTTTCAATAGAAAAGGTGTTCGCCTACGTTCTGCGCTCCACGCTGGCGGTCTCGCTGGTGTTTTCCCTCCTCACGCTGTTCTGTCCCTCCCTCCTCATGGGAATCTACACGAAGGATGCGGATCTTGTGCGGGAGGGAAGCGAATACCTTCGCATCGTTTCCCCATCGTTCATCTTTTCAGGCATCTCGTTCATGTACCAGTGCATATTCAAGAACTCGGAGCGCGCTCTGGTGAGCACGGTGATTTCGTCCACCTGCGTCCTCTTGAATGTGGTGCTGAACGCGGTGATGATTTACGGGCTTCTCGGTTTTCCCATGCTCGGAATCCGTGGGGCGGCTCTTGCAACGTCCGTGGCGCGCCTTGTGGAGCTCTTGTGGACGCTTGGCACGGGCTGGAAAAAATCTCCCGTAAAGCTTCGCGCAGGCTTTTTCTTCTCGGCGGACAAAGTTCTCGTCCGCGATTTCTGGAAATATTCGTACCCCGTGTTCATGAACCAAATTGTGTGGGGCGCGGGTTTTTCCATGTACTCGGTCATCATGGGGCACTTGGGAAGCGATGCGGTGGCCGCCAATTCCATCGCGAACATCGTGAAGAACCTTGTCACCTGCTTCAGCATAGGGCTTGCCTCTGGTTCCGGGATAATGGTGGGAAACGAGCTTGGGCGTGGCAGGCTTGACCGGGCAAAAATCTACGGCTCAAAAATCTGTCATGCTGCCCTTGCCATAGGTGCGCTCATGGGCGGAGTCATTTTCTTGCTGATTCCGATTGTGTCCGCCAATGTGTCCATGAGCGACGAGGCACTGCACTATCTCAAATGGATGCTCATCATGACAACGTACAATATGATTGGAAAGTCCAGCAACACGACGACGAACTGCGGCATTTTTCCTGCCGGAGGCGACGCAAAATTCAGCATGATATGCGACATTATTGATATGTGGGTCATAGCCGTGCCAGCGGGGCTTGTGAGCGCGTTCGTGTTCCATCTTCCCGTGCTTTGGGTGTTCTTCATCATAAATCTTGACGAGATGATAAAACTTCCTGCAATTTACCTCTATTACACCAAGTACCGCTGGCTCAAGAACCTGACGCGCTGATTTTGCCCCCTGGGGTTATGCCATGAAGTCGGCCAGAACGACTCCCGCACCATTTTCGACATCACGAACGAGGGTGCGTCCGTCTATGTCGTCAAGGAACTTGGGGTGCATTCCTGGCGAGAGGATTTTTTCCGTCCTTAGAACGCCTATGTCGCTTTTCTTTACAGTCTCGCCTTTTTTCATTGCGCGGAGGAAATGAAGACTCCTGTTGGTCCTGCCGTAGTTCTGCTCCTCGCTTTTTGACAGCCTCTTCACGCCGTCGCCGAGGATTTTTTCAATCCGCTCGCCGTACTCGCCTTTTAGCTCCTTGATGATATAGTCCCTGCCTCTTTCTTTGCCGTACTGGCGGAACACAGCCTCGCATTGGCGCACTGCGTGGTTCATGAAGCCGAATTCCTCGCCTTCAAGCGCCACCGGGTCGTCAACGCCGTCCATTTTTTTTGACAGCGTTATGTGCTTTTCAATCATAGTGCTTCCCAGCGCACATGCTAGCGACGGAACGAGAATCGGGCTTAGGGAATGGTCGCTTACGCCGCATGGGATTCCGAAAATGCGGGACAGGTTCGGGATGAGGCGCAGGTTGTATTCCTCCTCTGGGGCGGGGTAGAACGTGATGCAGTGGAGCAGGGTGATTCCGTCTGTTCCCAGAATTGAAAGCGCGTTTTCAATGTCACAAAGGCGCGACACGCCCGAGGAAATGACGACCGGAACAGGTGTCGTCTTCCTGTATTCTGCCAGCGCGGAAAGAAGTGGGATGTGGTTCAGCTCGGGGCTTGCGATTTTCACGAAGTCGGGCTTTATTGAAAGAAGCTCCTCAAGGCTCTTTGTGCCGAAGGGGGAGCACATGAATTTTTTCCCCAGGGAGTGAACGTAGTCCATGCAGTCCTTGAAAAACGACGGCGCGACTTCGATGGACTTGAAAGTGTCGTAGAGCCTCGTCTTTCCGCCTGGAAGGTTCACGAAGCCCGTGTCTGGATGGAGTATTTCGTCCGCGTACACCCACTGGAATTTTACCACGTCCGCTCCGTTCTGGGCGGACACATCTATCAGCTTTTTCGCCTTTTCAAAATCGCCTGAGTGCGACGTTCCGATTTCAGCAACAATATCCATAGATTTATTGTCGGATTTTTTGCCGCTGATTTTATCCGTAGATTTGCATTACATCGTAACAAGATGATGCTGGCGCAGAAACCCTTTCCCGCCCGCGTCCATGAGTGCAAGGAAACGCTGGGCGGGTCCCTGCGGTGTGTTGCGCCCGCCTTCCCACGCTTCCACCGTCTTCTGGGATACGCCCACGACGGAGGCGAACGCGCGCTGGGTAAGTTCCAGTTTTTCGCGGATTTTCTTGATTTGCTGGCCAGTGTATTCTGGAAGCGCAGCAACAGCGACCGTCGTGCTTCTGGCTGCCGTTTTGTCTCCTCGCTCGTATGCAAGAGCTTCCTCAAGCCCCCGCTTTACGCTTTCAAAAAATTCATTTGCCATGTTTTGCCTCCTGCTCAATCAGCGCAACGAGATTCTTCAACTCATTCCGCTCTGCCTTTGAAAGATTCGCCTTTTCGCTCTTCGCAAAGAGCGAGAGCAGATAGATTTTTTCGGCAAAGACGATATCAAGGTACAAGACGCGGATTCCGCCGCGCTTTCCTTTTCCATGCAACGCCCAGCGGATTTTTCGGATGCCGCCTGTTCCCTGCATGACATCGCCCGAATCAAGGTTCGCACACAGGTACATTTGGAGTTCCAGCAAGTCAGTGTCCGTAAGCGAAAGTGACCGCCAGCGGGCATCAAATTCTTTTGTGTGCACGAATTCTCTCTTCATGAAATAATTGTATCTCCTACTGAATAGGGTGTCAATCAAAATCATGCACGATGAATTCTGTCATTCCGAACTCTGCTCCGAACCTGCCATTAAGGTAGTTTCCAAAATACATGGCGAAAATGTTCCCAAGTACCTTCGAGCTTTTTTGTCATTCATCAGCAGAGAAGCATCGGAAATAAACAATGACTTGTAGTAGTCACCGTAGAATGTGAAAACACGTTCAAAAATTTGTGAAAGCGTGTCATATTGCAATTTTTCTTTCGGAACGATTGTCGGAAAGACGCGCGTCTTCTGTTCATAAAAATACCCTAAAATCAATGTTTCGTGTTATAATTGAAATATGATTTCTTTTATCGCAAAATTATTGAAGGCGCTCAACGTAAACACGAACCCCGGTGAGATTGCCCACGGAATCGCGTGCGGTTTTCTTCTGGGACTCATGCCAAAGTCGAGCCTGCTGTGGTATCTTATATTCATTTTCGTGCTGTTCATAAAAATCAACAAGCCGGCATATCTCATCATGATTGTTCTCGGCTCATCGGTGGCAGTGCTGCTTGACCCGCTGTTCGACTCGGTTGGCTACGCCGTTCTCACCGTGCCGTCGTTGTACGGCTTTTACGCCAGGCTCATAGACATTCCCTTCGTCTACTTCACGCGCTTCAACAACACTGTTGTCATGGGAAGCCTCGTGTGCGGAATCATCCTGTACGTTCCCGTGTACGTCATTGCGCGTATTCTGGTCAAATTGTGGCGGCGTTATGGGGTTCCTGCAATGCGCCACTCCAAAATCATCAAAATCGTGAACCAGGTTCCGATTCTTTCTAAAATCGCGCACGAAGTCGGGGAGAGAGTATGATGGGTGATGAAAACAAAATCGACGGGACGAAACAGGCTGCCACAGGCAGTGCAGGCTCAACGCCGCCAACGGCTCCATCCCAGGTGGACGAAACTTCTGTTTCCGAAGAAAAAGTGAAGATGCAGAAAATGCTTCCGGCGCAAAAACTTCCAAAGCTGTTCAAAAAAACGTACACAGAGAAGGCTTTGGAGAAGAAAATCCTCAAGAAAATCTACATCGATGAGGACAGGGAGCTTGTAAAATCGATTTTCACTGAGCGAATCACCCAGGACAAGAAGGGGCGTGTTCTCAAAACGCCCAAGGTTGCGGTCTCGCTCCAAAAAGAGTACCCTTACGGCGACGTTAAGTCCCTAAAGCTCATAGCAAAGGCTGTGAAGAAGAACCGTGGTCGGTTCCGTGCCGTTCCCTTCGCCGTGGTGGTGGGCGTGTGTGCGCTCATCGTTCTGGTTGTGTCGATTTTCATAAATCCGATTGCCAAGCGTGGGCTTAAATATGCCTTGGAGTCCACGTTCGGGGCAAAGACCGATGTGGGGTACGTGAACGTGAAGCTGCTTGGAATCAACGTCACCGTGGGAAGTCTTGCGGTGGGCGACAAGGATTCGGCAGAATACGACTACAAGAAGAATCTCTTTGAGCTTGAAAAGCTCACTGTTTCGTTCAATCTCACCCAGGCGCTCCGTGGAAAGTTCATTGCCGAGAATCTTGACGTGACTGGAATCCAGTTCGGCACGGACAGGGCTACGAGCTGCTATCTTCCCGCCGCGGAGAAAAAGGAGGAGAAGGAGGCCGATGACAGCGAGTTCATGAAGGAGCTGAAAGCCCGCTCCACCGCCGCCGTGGAGGATTTGCGGCAGCAGGCGAACGATATGCTCGGCGGCTCCGACGTGAACGAAATCGTCTCGAACCTAATGAAGCAGCTGAAAACTCCGGCTGTGGCCGGAGAGGCGGAGACGCTGGCCAAGACCCTGAGCGAAAAATGGCAGGGAAAGCCCGCGGAGTTCCAGGAGCAAATAGAAAAATTCCAGGCGGAGTTCCAGAAATACCAGACCATGGACATGGGCGAGTTCCAGGGGCATCCCGAGAAAGTGGCTGCCGCCGTTGCCGAAATCACCAAGACTGTGAACGCCGTGAACGAGCTTAAGGCTGGGGTGGAGGAGACTGTCGCTTCCGTGAAGACGGACGTGGAGGGGGCGCAGGCTTTTGTCGCCTCCGTCACCGAGGCTGCAAAGGCGGACCACGAGCTTGTGACCGGAAAGCTGAACACTGTGGCGAGTGCGGTCACGAATGCGAAAAGCCTTTTCAACAGTGCGCTTGAAACCATAGCTTACAATCTTTTGGGAAAATACTATCCGTATGTCAAGAAAGGGATTGGCTACGCCGAGCAGATGAAGGCGAATGCCCAGGCGAATTCGGCCGCTTCCGGCGAGAGCGCGGGCAGGGCAAAGTCCACTGCCAAGGGCGTGACAGGGCGGCTTTCCGGTACTACTATTCCGTTCTCCCGCGCCTATCCCACATTCTGGATAAAGAACGTGTCCGCATCTGGCTACACCGACAAGGCGGGGGGAAAAGGATTTTCAGGCCGTGTACAAAACGTCACTTCCGATCAGGACGTGGCGGGAAGCGCAACAAGCGCACAGGTCTCCTTTGACCTTTCAAGCACGAACCATGCAGCTTCCCTGGTTCTGGACGCGCGGAGCGCATCGACCGCCCCGCTCATCAGCGTGGACTACGCTGGAAAAGGTTTTGCCGCACAGTTTGACGGCACTGCAATCGCAAAAAGCCACGGTGTTCCCTCCGTCTCTGGCGGCGCGGCTCTTTCCCTCAAAGGAACGGCAGGAAGCGACGGATTTTCCGCTTCGGGCGAGGTGGGGCTATCTTCCCTTGTGCTCACATCGGACGGTTTTCCGAACGAAATGGTCACGAAGTATTACAACGAGGCTCTGGCTGCCGTGAAGGACTTGAGCCTTGGCTACGAAGTGTCTTACGCCGAGTCCAAGGGAATCGTCATGTCGCTTCTTGGGGATTTTGCGGACGTGTTCGCGTCCGCTCTCAAGGCGGCGGTCTTGAGCTTTGCCAGCGATGCCAAGGACAAGGCTCTTTCCGAGATGAACAAGTACATCGACGAGCATTTGGGCGAGGGGCTTGGACCTCTCAAATCGTTCATTTCTTTTTCTTCTGATTTTGATATCCAGAACATGAACGTGGATTCGCTCCAGAAAATGATGCAGGACAAAATCGCGGAGATTCAGGCTGCTGGAACTGCCGTGGCGAACGAAGCCGCGACACAGGCCGTGAACGAGGCCC
The DNA here is from genome assembly GCA_017412405.1 of Treponema sp. GTDB lineage: Bacteria > Spirochaetota > Spirochaetia > Treponematales > Treponemataceae > Treponema_D. The sequence continues at coordinate 10,204 of JAFPYB010000058.1, forward strand.
TGAAAAACATTTCGGGCGCGTCTTCTGCCGACTCGAAGTCAAAGCTTCCAATAAGCATACCTGGGCTTGGCTCGGGCAAGTCTTCTGGCTCTGGGGAAAGCTCGGACGCGGCTGCTTCATCCGGCACGGATAATGCGGAGGAAGGGGAGAAGAGCAGCCTGACCGACACCGAGAAAAACGACAAGGCGAAGGAGGCCATTTCCAGCGGTCTCAAATCCCTGTTCGGGCGGTGAAAAAAGCACGGATGTCAATTTTTTTCGTGTTCTGGAGTTTTTTATGTCCGTTTCTTATGTTATAGAAACCCAGTTCAAGTGGCAGATTTTTCATTGACAAAGTTCGGAAAGTAGTATATAATGCTTTCATTCTCTCATGGGAATATGTCTCCTTCGTCTAGTGGTTAGGACATCGGGTTTTCATCCCGACAACAGCAGTTCAATTCTGCTAGGAGATGACAAGGCTGCTCATTCG
>JAFPYB010000059.1 GCA_017412405.1 Treponema sp.
CATTCGTTCTGTTTCCCTCGCTTGCATTTTTCAAGCGGATAAGGCAAAGCCAAAAAGGACTGAGAACGATTTGTTTTTGTGCCTTATCAGTGGCGTTTGTTTCTGGGATAATTTTAGTGTTGTATGATTCAATCCGCACTTTTTCGGCATAACTTTGCTAAAATCGGGAGGAAATCACAATGAAAAAGATGTTTCTGATTCTGTCGGCGGCGGTCGTGCTGTCGTCGGTTGCGTGGGCGAACCCCTACGGCGAGAAGAACCGACCTGACAGCGTGGGCGACATCGTGTTTGTAGACGGCACGGCGACGGCGTGGCACGATGGGCTTGTATTCACGGAAGAACAGAAAGAAGCGGTAATGGCGGTAATTTTCTATGTGGGAACGAAATGCTCCAACAACGGAGAGAGGCGCGTCCTCGGCGTGGGGGTAGCGCAGCTTCACAGTTTTGCTTGGTGTACGGAAAGCGCGAACGCATACTCAAAGAGCATCACCACGATACAGTGCAAAATCGGCGGAAAAGCAGGCGCGCTCAAATTTACGGGCGATTTGGACGGAAGCGACAATCTTGAGCAAATTGGCGCGTACCTTCGGGAAAATGGCATCGCGGACGACACGGCGGACGAAAGCCGCTACCCCGCGTTCTACTACGCAAAGAACTACGCGAAGGGAAGCCAGGTGAGCGGCACGGAATTTGAAAGTGGCTGGTATCTTCCGAGCCTTGCCGAACTGTTCCAAGTGTGGAAGAGCCGAAAGACCGTGAACGATGTGCTTGAAGAGTGCTACGGTGCAAAATTTAATTTCTCATATTACTGGTCGTCGTCACAGTGCGTTTCCGATGATAACTTCGTGTACCGCCTCACTTTCTCGGATGGGGACTGGGGGTTCAGCCGCAAGTCACAACGAGAGCAGAGTTGTTTTGCGTGTTGTATCCGTGCCTTCAACTAGCGCACGGTCGCACAAGGGCGGCGCGGGTCATAGGCTTGCCCGCCTTTTTGTGGTATGATGGGAAAAAGGAGCGAAAAAATGGCTGATGTATACAAACTGCTTACGGATATTATCTGTAAATCTATCGATTATGAATGGGAAAAGGCAGTTGTCGAGATAGAATCCTCTCCAAAAAGAATGTTCTCAACAAATGCTTGTTGTTACCTAAAAAATGGCGCTAAAAAGGCTTTTGAACTCTTAGATGAAAATTCTGATGAAGATTTAGGTGAAAAAGTTTTTGAACTCCAAGAATCTATGTACCCTAATCACAAATGGAACAAAGCCGTCTACACGCTTGAAAAGAGCGGTCATTTTGACATGACATTTGAATGGAATCAGGCTCTTCAAGACGAATGGGATAATGCGTAGGGGGCGAACTATGAAAAAGACATTTCTGATTCTGGCGGCGGCGGTCGTGCTTGCGCCATTGTTTGGAGAGCCGAACTACACATTTTCGAGCGAGCGGCGGGATGAGGCTTTTCCCTCTGGCTTCATGATTGAAAGGACTTTTGTCATAATCGGGCATAACGGCAAGAAATGGGAACTGCCTCTGCCTGTCGCCGATTGGGAAGCGAAGAATTTCGGCTTGGGCAACCCCGCGTTTGCCGAAACGGACGAAGGATTTTACATAGCATTTGTCTGGGGCGGCGGTCATTGCCATTTCTATGAACTGTTCTTCTTCAAGGAAATCGCGGGCGAGCCGTGCCTGTACAAAATCGAAACGAGGCTCTCATCTGACTATGAGACACCGTATGATTACAAAACGGAAACGCGGCAACGCCCGATTCAGCCGCCCGTGAAGATAAGCGAGCTGAACGCTGACAAAATCAACGAACTGCTCGGCGGGGAGGAAACACAATGAAAAAACTGATTTTGATTTTCACGCTGATTTTGGCGGGCGTTTCGCTTGTCTTTGCAGAGTCTGATTTTGAGAAAATCCTTTTTTCTCACGACTGGTATTCTTACCGCTACGACGAGGATTTACCACCGATTAGATACAGCTTTTCCAAAGAGGGCAAAAATGTCTATTTAGCTAGATA
>JAFPYB010000060.1 GCA_017412405.1 Treponema sp.
ACGACATGATTACGGGAAAGGACATTGCCGCAGGCGATGTCCTCATAGGTCTTTCATCAACAGGTCCACACTCAAACGGCTACTCGCTCATCAGAAAGCTCGTCACGAATTTTGACGACGACTTTGGCGGGAGAAAAATCGGCGAAGTCCTCCTCACGCCCACAAGAATCTATGTGCGCCCGGTCATGGACGCGCTCAAGACATTCGGAAAGGCGATTCACGGCATGGTTCACATCACTGGAGGCGGATTCTACGAGAACATCCCCCGCATGTACCAAAAAGGCGCAAACCTCGTTTCCGTCATCAAGAAGGACTCCTGGGAACGCCCTGCCATTTTCGACGAGCTAATCCGACGCGGAGCAAACCCGGAGAGCGTGTTCGGCACGTTCAACATGGGAATCGGGTTCGTGCTTGCCGTTGACGCGGGCAAGGCGGATGCAATCGTGTCCCACTTCAACGAAAATGCCAAAAAGTTCCAGAGCGAACCCTACGAAAAAGCAGGTGCCGCTCCGCTGAAAGCATACAAAATCGGCTCTGTCGAAAAAGCGGCAGGCAATCTTGGGGACGACCTTAAAGGAAGCCACGAAGCAACACGGCTCGTGTAGCGTTCCATGAAACGTTCCCTTTCCTTGATTCTCCTGATACTCCTTGCGGTGTCGGCGTTTGCGAAAAGCAAACGCCCCAACTTGAACCGCGAGCTTTCGGCAATGCTCAATCCGCTTCCGAAACGGTTTCAGGAGATGCTTGTCGAAATCCCCGACCATTTTTTTGAGCCGGAGGAACTCGCGCTTTTCCGCCACGCATACAAGGATCTCGTGTTCTCCGCTTCCTTTGACGAGGAAAAAAACGACTGGAAGATTTCAATCACAGCCCCCAAAACGACGAAAATCGATTCGGAGCTGCGAACCGAGACGTTCTGGTGGTGCGGCGGGCGATTTCTCCCGGAAGAAGAGCTTTTGAACACGGACAAATACTGGACTGTTCTCTACAACTACCCCACCACTCTGGAAGACCCGAAAGATTTTGACGAGGAGAAAATCAAGCGCGTCAGGGAATACAGCTCTCAAGAAAGCCGCAAAAACGGGGCCGGCACTCCGCCGTTTTTTTTCGATTTTTTGTATTCCGCAGACAGCCAGCGGACAATTGAAAACCATATTGTGCAAGTTCGTTTCTTGGGAAACAGGACAAAAATCCATGAGCGCATAAAAGCCCCTCTCGCCCGCGTGGAAGAAAAAATCCAGCAGCTTTCAAAAACCGATGAGGAAGTGGAATCCTTCGTGGAATCAATAAAATCCTCGGACGCATACCACTGGCGAATCATAGCCGGGACGAACAGGAAATCCTTCCACAGCTACGGAATCGCGGTGGACGTGCTGCCGCGCTCGCTGGGCGGCAAGGCGATTTTCTGGAGCTGGGAAAAAGACAGGAACCCCAACGGCTGGATGCTAGTCCCCCTCGCAAAACGATGGATGCCACCCCAGCCAGTGATAAAAATCTTTGAGCGCGAAGGCTTCGTCTGGGGCGGCAAGTGGGGCATTTGGGACAATATGCACTTTGAGTACCACCCCGAGCTTATCCTGCACAACTTTGGCATGAACGCCATGGACTAGAACGTGATTATCTCGTTGTAGCACTCGATTGCGAACGTGTCCGTCATGCCCGAGATGAATTCGATTATGCACTTTTCGTATGATTCGTTGTCGTGCACGTTGAACACAACGGGTGTCTCAAGATGGAGCTTTTTCTTTTTGTCGGGGTCGGACTTTGGCGAATAGTTCGTGTAGGAAATGAGCCACTCCTCAAAAGTCGAGCCTAGGGAATAGTCACGGGAGAGGGAAAACGGAATTGTCCCGTGCTGCACGAAGGGCTGAATCCGCATGAGCATTCTGTAAATCGTTTCGATTATGACCGTGGCGTACCGCTGGAATTCCGCCAGCCGCCAATGGTTGTATATGTTCCTAAAGCTGAATTTTTTGAGTTCGGTGATGAATCGGGCATAGCTTTCCGAGAAAAAAAGCCCATCCTGGGGGGTCGAGTTTTCGCACAAATCAACAATCATGTCGTTTATCAGCACGGTGGTGTTCACGGCTTTTCCGCTCCGCTTTGAGTACGAGCTTCCGCTTTTTGTAAGACCCAGCGTCTCCGCCACAATCTCCCGAAGCTCTCGGTAGCTTCCGTAGTCCAGTATATGATACAAAAGCGCGTCCTCAAGGTCCCGCCCGAGAAACGCGATTTTGTCGCTCACCTTGACGACGCATCCTTCCCAAGTGAAAGGCTGGACAAGCCCCGGCTGCTTTATCTCATACAAATCGATTGGCTCCTCCCGCGGCTTTACCCCCTGCTGGTCGATTTCGCCGCAGTGGCACACAAGGCCGTCGCGCACGGCGTAGGTGAGATTCAGCGTACGCTTGTGGCCGTTGGGGTCAGGGAGCGTCTCAATGTAGTCGGCAAAAAAGAGGGAATTGCGCTCGTGCCAGAATTTTTTCGGGGCATTCGCTCCCTCCTTCGGCTTCAGGAGATTGTTCAGGATATCCTCGCCGTGGTGTCCGAAAGGCGCGTGGCCAATGTCGTGTCCTATGGCTATTGCCCGCGTCAAGTCCGTGTTTAGCCCAAGATGCCTGGCTATTGTCTCCGCCACCGACGCAACGTGCCCCACATGCTCCATTCGTGTGCAAACATGGTCGTTGTGCGGCGCGAAGAAAACCTGTGTCTTGTGCTTGAGCCTTCTGTATGCCTGGCAATGCAGAAGACGCGTGTAGTCGCGCTCGAACTCGCTCCTGATGTCGTTCCCCCGCGCGTATATGGGAGTAAGGCGAGTGACGGCTTTCTGCCATTTTCGGCTCAGCTCGTCAGTGCGCACCATGATAAAATCGTTTTTCATGTGAATGATTGTAAATCGAAAAGGCGGATTTGTCACAGATTGCGCACTGGGCGACGACTCAGCCCAAGCGGCGGTTGGTGGGCGCAGTCGAACCAACCGAGCGGCGCGGCGTGATTTTCGCCGAAACCAGTGACAAACCGCCCGAATTGAAGTAAAATTAAAATGCTATTCCATTGCGGAATACATATTTCTATTTCTAGGAGCAATTCTATGCAAGCCATTCAAATGTATAGACAGGGGGGGGGGTATTTTAACAGCCCTCCTTCTCGTATCGCTTCTTTTTAGTTTAAGCTCATGCTCGGGCGGGACGAGCTATGTGGGAACGGGTGGCGGAACTTCAGGCAGCATAAGCTACGCCACCACGACCGTGAGCAAGACAACCGCCGACGCGGCTTTCACCAACACCCTTACCAAGACAGGCGACGGCACGGTGAGCTACGCTTCAAGCAAAACTGATGTAGCCACCGTAAACGCAACGACTGGCCAAGTGACCATCGTGGGAGCAGGGGAGAGCACAATCACCGCAACAGTAACAGATTCCGACACATACACCTACGCCACAAAGACGGCAAGCTACACGCTTACGGTAACGGCAACCGATACCACTCCCGAAGGCTTTGTGAAGGTTTCGGGAACGACAATAACTGGAAGCGAGACCTGGACACCAACATCAGACGTTTTCGTAAGCGGAAGGAGCCTGACCATACCAGATTTGTATGTGTGCGACCACGAGGTAACTCAGGCAGAATACGAAAAATACTGCAAGTACGGCTCGTCAAGCCCTTCAAGCACTTTCGGAGCGGGCGACAACTACCCGGCATATTATGTGAGCTGGTATGACGCAATCGTTTACTGCAACCTGCGGTCAATGGATGAAGGATTGACTCCTGCCTACGCAATCAGCGGGGAAACAGACCCCACAAAATGGAGCGGAATTGCAGGAAGCGAAACAGATAAATATTGCGGTCCATCTTCATCAGACAGTACATGGAATGGCATGACCTTTGACAATACAGCGGACGGCTACCGCCTGCCGACAGAGGCAGAGTGGGAATACATAGCAAGGGAAGGAAAAACAAGTGGCACAACATACAGCGGAAGCAATACTATAGGCGAGGTTGCCTGGTATAGAGAAAATTCCTATGACAAAGGAAGTAGTGCCCCAGATTACGGAACACACGAAGTAAAACGTGATAAAGTTTCTGGCACAGATAGTGCAAATGCTCTTGGCATTTATGACATGAGCGGAAACGTTTGGGAATGGTGCTGGGACTGGTATAGTTCGAGCATTTCGTCTTCTACCGATGCCGCCGGTGCCGCTTCCGGCTCCGGCCGCGTCGGTCGCGGCGGTTCCTGGATCAACGATGCGGACGTCTGCACCGTGTCTGGCCGGGACTACTGCTACCCGAACTTCCGCAACTACGGCCTTGGTTTCCGTGTTGTGCGTTCCAGTTCTAACTAAGCAAAAAAACGGTTGCTTTAAAGAGACCGCTTAGGCGGTCGAAAGAAAGCAACCGTAATGACCGCGCGTAGCGCGGTCGGTAAAATTTGGATTTTTAGGCTAAAGTCCCAATAAACACGGTATGACCGGTGCCGCTTCCGGCTCCTACCGCGTCAAACGCGGCGGTTCCTGGAACAACAATGCGAACAACTGCACCGTGAAAGAAGCACCGGATAAATGTACAGGTGCCATAGATTTGTCTACTGGTTTTTATTGGTCGTCCAGTCAGGACGCATCCCTCGGCAGCCACCGCGCGTGGGACGTCCTTTTCGGGTCGGGGGATTTCTTCGACGACTACAAGGACGTTTCGATTTCGGTCTGCGCTGTCCGGTCTTTCAACTAGCGCATGAGCAAAGACACGTAGCCAACGACAGCAAGGCGGCTTCCAGCACGGGGGCTGCTTTTTTTGTGCGGGTTCGCCCCGAGCGGGCAACTAGTCCTGAGCTTGGAACTGGGAGCCGGCTTGGGAAATCTTCGCGTATAACAAAAAATTATCGCAAAATCAGTGTCAAAAACGGAAATTCTCTGCACCTATATGGGCATGGGAAATTTGACCTCAAACAAAAATCTGTCGCCGGAAGAGAAGTGGGAGAGCCTCACCTTCGCGAACAACTTCCTGTTCTGCAGGATATTGGAGAGCGAGCCTGAAATATGCAGGAGGATTCTTGAGATTCTGCTGCACATAAAAATCGAGCGGCTGGAGATGCTCCAGTC
>JAFPYB010000061.1 GCA_017412405.1 Treponema sp.
AGGAAATCCGCCCAGTAAGATGTCAAACTCTGGAATATCTTTGGCAGGAATTTTTGTAATGTCCCCAGATGGATGCTCATGGAAATTTGCTTCATAAGTTTTGCACGCATCTTCATCAAATTCTGAGGAAAAGACACAGTGCCCTCCGACTGACTCAAATCCAAGGCGGATGCCGCCAATTCCAGCGAACAAATCTATGAATCTAAAATTATTCCAGTCCATATAAGTAATATAACTGAATTTTCGCAAAAAGGATAGTTTTGTGTGCAGTGGCTTTTTTCTTGACAGTGATTTTTAGCTTGGCAAGAAAAATCTTCAAATTCCACGGCAAATGAAATCAAGAAACGTTTGCCCATTGTGCAAATTTTTCATTATATTAAAAACATGAGTGATACATATGATGAAAACAAGGACGACGAGATTGAGAAAACTGAGGACAGTGAAAACTACTCGTCGAAAAAATCGACAATAGAAATCCCATTCAATCAGCTTGATGCCACAATCATTCCGGTGGAGAACTTGCTTCCCGACAGGCTGTTCGTGATTCCAATTGAGGGGCGGCCCATGTTCCCGGGAATTTTCACGCCGCTAATGATAAGCTCCGCGGAGGATGTTCGTGCTGTGGAAAAGGCGTTCGCCGAAAACGGGTTCATCGGAATCGTGCTGGTGAAGAACGAGGAGAACGTGGAGCATCCGTCATGCTCCGATTTGTACCAGGTCGGGACTGTGGCGCGAATCATCAAGAAAATCAACCTGCCTGACGGCGGGCTGAACGTGTTCATCTCCACGGTGAAGCGGTTCAGGATAACCAAGTCGCTCAAGAAAATCGACCCCATTGCGGTGGCGGTGGAGTACCTTGACGACGAGGAGGACGACAGCGAGGAGGTGAAGGCTCTCACCAGGGCGCTGGTGAGCGAGATGAAGGAAGTGAGCGAGAACAATCCTCTTTTTTCTGAGGAAATGCGGCTCAACATGGTGAACATTGACCATCCGGGAAAAATCGCGGACTTCATCGCGTCAATCCTCAACATCGAGAAGGCGGAGCAGCAGAAAGTTCTGGAGCTTGTGAACGTGCGCACGAGGATGGAGCAGGTTCTTGTCTACATCAAGAAGGAGCAGGAGCTTTTCAGAATCCAGAAGAAAATCCAGAGCGAGCTGAACGAGAAGGTCGAGAAGAACCAGCGGGAATCTTTCCTGCGGGAAGAACTCAAGACGATTCAGGAGGAGCTTGGAGCTGGAAAGGACGGCAGCGACTACCAGAAATTCAAGGCGAAGATAGACGAGTTCAAGTTCGATGGCGAAATCAAGGAGACGCTGGACAACGAGCTTGAAAAATTCAGGCTCATGGATCCTGACTCAAGCGAGTATTTTGTTTCCAGGAACTATCTGGAGCTTGTGGTGAGCCTCCCGTGGAAAATTGACACATCACAGGAGAACTATGACCTTGCCCATGCGTACAGGATTCTTGAGAAGGACCACTACGGCCTTGAGGACGTGAAAAAGCGCATTCTTGAATATCTTGCCGTGCGCAGGCTCAAGGAGGATTCAAAAGGCTCAATCATGATTCTCGTGGGACCGCCGGGCGTTGGAAAAACGTCCATCGGCCATTCCATTGCCGAGGCCATGAACAAGCCGTTCTATCGGTTCAGCGTGGGCGGAATCCGTGACGAGGCCGAGATAAAGGGGCACAGAAGGACGTATATCGGTGCGCTCCCCGGAAAAATCATTCAGGGGCTTAAAATCACCAAGTCCGCCTCCCCAGTGTTCCTCATCGACGAGGTTGACAAGATGGGGGCAAGCTATTCTGGCGGCGACCCTGCCAGTGCGCTCCTTGAGGTGCTTGACCCCGAGCAGAACGTCAATTTCCGCGACACATACCTTGATTTGCCTTTCGATGTGTCCAACGTGTTCTTCATCCTTACGGCGAATTCTTTGGACACAATCCCGGGACCTCTTTTGGATCGTGCCGAAATCATCTCACTTTCAGGCTATATCGACCAGGAAAAAATCGAGATTGCGAAAAAATATCTCATTCCAAAGAACCTGAAGAAGAACGGTCTTTTGAAAAATCAGGTCAAGTACACGAAGGAGGCTCTGCTCCGCATTGCCGAGGAGTACGCGCGGGAAGCGGGGGTGCGGCACTACGAGAAGTGCATCGACAAAATCCATCGGAAGCTGGCTCTTGAAAAGCTCACGGGTATTCTTCCGGACGCGAAGAAGCTTTCGCCCATAACGAAAACGACCGACGGCGATGTGGTGGAGGATTTCAAAAAGTCGATTTTTGTGATTGGCGCCGAGGAGCTTGACAAGTATTTGGGCAAACCTGTGTTCGACGAAAGCGAAATCAAGCGGGCGGACAAGCCTGGAACGTGCATCGGTCTTGCATGGACGAGCATGGGCGGCGACACGCTTTTGATTGAGGCCATAACGTTCCCAAGCTCCAAGGGCGGCCTCCAGCTTACAGGGCAGATGGGCGACGTGATGAAGGAGTCCGCCGAGATTGCGATGAACTGGGTGAAGCGGTACGCAATCGAAAAGAACATAAAAAGCGCGGAATGGTTCGAGCGCAATGTCATACACCTGCACATACCCGAGGGGGCCACTCCAAAGGACGGGCCGAGCGCGGGAATCACAATGGCGACAACGTTCATGTCGCTTCTCACGGACAGAGTTGTGAAGCCGAACGTGGCTATGACGGGCGAGCTTGATTTGACCGGTCAGGTCATGCCAATCGGCGGGCTTCGGGAAAAGACTGTGGCCGCGAAACGCAACGGAATCAAGACGATTTTCATTCCGAAGGCGAACGAGCGTGATTTGGACTTGATTCCTGAGCATGTTAAGTCTGGAATCAAGTTCATTCCAGTGCGGCAGGCTATGGAGGTCATGACCGAAGTGTTCCAGCCCAAGAAAGCTTTAAAGGTTGATGACGACTACGGCTTTTAAAGAATTGACGCAAGGTACGGGAAGCTGTTAATCAACGCCTTCCGTGCTGCGGGCTGTGAATTTTTCATGCTGATTTTTTTCTGTTCGTGATGGCGCGGGATGCGTTCAGCGCGTATTTGAGACATTCGGAGAACAGCACGGGAAGCAGTATGAGGTACATTGAAAGCCGCTTTTTCCCGCTTCGGACAATCCATGCGCGGCACAGCTGGTTCCAGATTTTGAACACGGCCGGGATGAAGTTGATGAACGAGGATATTGTTTCGGCGAACAGTGCCTCTTTCTTGCAGGGTAGAAAACGCCGCACCGCACATTCGATTTTTTCGATTCCTTCCCTGAGCTGCAGCGATGTCGATGTCTTGAACAGGATGGACGCGCTTTGAACGCAGGCTGTGAATTTCACGAGAAGCCCCGCCGTTTCCCTGTCGTTGAACGAGCCTTTCAAGATGGAAAGCAGCACGGGAATGGAGGAAATGTCATTTTTGCTTATGATGAGCGAAGCTGTGGCCTGTGTGATTATGTTGAGGGTGTACAGACAGACGGCATAGAATATGACGGGCGTGAGGTCTTTTAGCTGTTCTTTGGGCGAGAAGCGGAGGAAAAAGCACAGCGCGATTTGTGCAAGGACACAGGACACGCTCACTTTCCAGCCGAAGCTGAAAACGATGATGTTGAACAGCGGGATGAACAGGACTTTTGCCCATGCCGGAATCTTGTGCACAAAGCTTGTTCCGTGCTTGTAGCTGAAAATTGCGTTTTCTGTCATGGCGCGTCACCACACGAGGTCTTGGAGCGAAGTGCGCTCGTAGAGCGGGTTCCTTATGTTCCACTGCTCAAGATTCTGCTCAAGCCCGTCCTTCGGTGTGCCGTCGAACACCTTGTTCCCGCGGAATAGCACGATGAACCTGTCTGCCAGCGCAAGGCACTTTTCAAGCTCGTGGCTCAAAATGATGATTGTCTTTTTCTCGCTTTTGAGTTTTTTTATGAGGGCATTCACTTGCTTTACGCCGGTGAAATCAAGGTTTGCGTACGGCTCGTCGAATATGAGAATCGGAAGGTTCATGGAAAGCATGCACGCCACGGCAAGCCGCCGTTTTTCCCCGCCGGATAGAAAACGCGCCGTATCGTCTGCTTTTTTCTCTAGCCCGACTTCTGAAAGCGCGTTTTCCACGGCGGCGGAAATTTCCGCCGTGGATTTCTTCTGGTTTTTCGGCCCGAAAGCAATGTCTTCCCGAGGTGTTTCCCCCAGGATTTGTGTGTCGGCTTCCTGAAAAATCAATCCTGCCTTTGCGTACATCTGAACCGTGCCGGAATCGGCTTTTTCAAGCCCCGCGATGATTGACATGAGGACGCTTTTTCCCGAGCCGTTCTCGCCCGAGATGACGGAAAGGGTGCCTTCGTCAAGGGAGAACGACACATCGTTCACCGCGATTTTTTTTCCATTGGGTGTGGAGAATGATTTTGTGACGTGCGAAACTTCGATTTTGTTCATGGCACTCATTAGTTGTACAGATATTGCGCAACAACGGGGCGAATTTTTAGCGCGAGGAGTATTCCCACAATCGATTTTGCAAGGTCAACGAGCAGGAACGGGGCGAAGAAGGCTGTCAGGAATAGCTTGAATGCGCCACCCACGCCGAGTTCGGCTTTTTTGAAGGCGATGACGTAGAAAATTTCCGGAACGTACAACAGAAGCATACCCAAAATGATTGCCGCCGAAATGCGAACCACCGTCTTTATATGGATTTTTTTCTCTTCCACCGTTGGTTTTCCTGCAATGAGACCTGCGATGAAGGCTCCGAACACCCACCCGATTCTGAACCCGCCGTTTATGTTCGTGAGGACGTGGAAACCGCCCTGTCCGCCGGCGAAAATCGGAAGCCCCAGAACGCCCGCCACCACGAAGAGCGCGGTGGGCGCCACTCCCAGAATGCCGCCCAGGAGAGCTGCCGTCAGCACGCACATGAGGTTCTGTAGGACGATTGCCGACTGGAGGCCTGGAATGGGGATGCGGAGAAAGCCCGAAACACAGATGATTGCCGCGAAAATTGCGACAGTTGCAGAAAACAATGTTGTCTTGTTCATATTGTAAACCCTTTGTATGTGATTTTTAGGTTTACAATTCTACTCGCTTGTTTCGTCAATGTCAACGCCGTCCATGCTGTTTTCCTCAGTGATTCTTTTTTTCTCGTCGATTTTTTTCTCGATTGTGAGGAAAATGAAGAGGATTATGAGCATGATGAGCAGCTTTGGAAGCCAGTTCCCGAAATGCGCGTATGTGGTCATTGTCCGCTTGTAGATTGGAATTTCTGCTGCGAGGGAACATTCCTCAAACAGTGGGAGGCTTTCTATGATGGAGCCGTTCGGCGCGACTACGCAGGTGAAGCCCGAGTTCGCGCAGCGGGCGAGTGTTGTCCTGTATTCGATGGCGCGGAATGACGAGACGACGAAGTGCTGGATTTCCGCCGAGCGCGTCTTTGACCATGAATCGTTCGTGATGTTCATGAAAATTTCGCTCCCCGCCGCGTGCATGGCACGGCATACTTCTGCGGCCGAGTCGTCAAAGCATATGGGGGTTGATATGAGAACCGTGTTCAGCGGGGGCTTTTGGCTTGACAGCCCCTTGTTCTCCGGGACGATTTCCCAGTCGCCCTTGTCCTTCATTTCGGCGGAGAGGGGAATTTCGTAGAGGACTGCCCGTGCGCCCGGTGTCCAGCCGTAGGTGAAGCCGACGAGCTTTTTGAGCAGTTTCTGCACGAACTCGTACTGGTTTCCGGGGATTAGCTCTGCGAAGGGGACAAGGTGCATTTTCTGGTACGACCCCACAATGTTCCCGTTCCTGTCGATGAACAGCGCGCTGTTTCCGTTGTGATGCTTTTTTGCGTCCATGACGACCGGTGCGCCCACGATGAACGGCGTTCTCATGCGCCGCACGAAGCTGAAGAACGGCTCTTCCTCCGGAAAATACTCGTAGAAATCCTTCGCCATCGGGAAAAGTTGCGTGAGCATGGCTTCGCTCCAAACCACAAGGTCGCATTTTTTGTGCTCGGTGCGGAACTGCTTCACTTTCTCTTCGCTCAGGCGTTGTGATATGGTGATTACATCGTCTGCGCTCACGCCTTTTATCCACGGATCCTTGTTCTGCTGGACGAGGACTGCGTGGAGCGTCTTTGCCTGCGGACGCTTTTTTGTGTACTGCACTATTCCGTAGGCAATGGTGAGGGCGAAGAGCACTGAGCAGCAGATGAGCGGCTGGCGGTAGTTTTTGAGCACTGCCTGTCCGTTGCCCGCCCGGGCGATGTTTCCCATCAGCATGATTCCCTCGCCGAAGAGGGCTGCGAAGAATGCGAACAGGAACGTGATTCCGTATACGCCCGTGATGTCTGCAATCTGCGTTATTAGCGGCCATTTGTACGATGTCATGGAGAGCGTGCCCCAGGGGTAGGCGAGGAAGCCTGTTGATTTGACCCATTCCCAGACGGTGTACGTCCCTGCGAACCAGACTGTCCTGAACGACACGGAGAACGGCTTTGCTCCGGCAAGTTCTTCGAGGTCGTCCTGGCTTTTTTTGAACAGGAGCGGAAAATAGAAGAAAAGGCTCATCATGCCTTCGAGGATTCCTGTTCCGATGTCTGAGGCGCCGAGGGTGAACACGGCGAAACCGTAGAAGTTTCCGAGCCAGAAGCTTGAGAGGAGGTGGGTTACGGCTCCCTGGAGGGCGCAGAGCCAGAATGCTTCTTTGCTTGATTTTGATTGTATGAGCGCGATGTACAGCGGTGTGAGCGCGAACATGGCGATGAACGGCGAGCCGAAGGCAAGGATTTCGTTCGGAATTGCCAGCGCAAGGGCTATTCCTGAAAAAGTGGAACAAAAAACTTGTAAAATTTGACGCATTATAATATTATTCTATAGAGTTGGTTTTAAAAAGGCAATTACAATTAAATTTAAGTTGGTAAAGATGCAAATAACCGAAGTTCACAAAAAAGAATTTGGATGCGCACCGCAGGCTGTCGCTTCTGCTCCGGATTGCTTTCATCTTATCGGTGAACATTCATGGTTCTTCAAGGACAAAACGCTTTCACTTGCCATTGACTCTCCTGTTTTAGTTTCAGTTTCTGCACGCACCGATGATTTCTTCTATTATTACTGGCTTGAGCGGGATGAGCGCAAGAAGACAAATGTTCTTCCGATAAAATTCAAGAAAGACGACAAATGGGCGAATCTTTTCAAGGCTGTGGTTCACGGATTGTCTTTGATTGATGTGGAGCTTCCCGGTCTTGATTTCACCCTGTCGGCGGAAGCGTTGTCGAATTTTGTTCTTGGGCGGGCAAACGCCGTCAAGGTGGCCGCCGCATACGCAATCAACGAGGCTCTTTCTTTGGGATTGTCTGCCGACGACTTGATTTCCGCCATTTCGCTGGGAACGCGGGAGCTTTTGCGGGAGGAATGCCTTTTGGCGGATATGTACGCTGCCATCTACGGAAAAAAGAATTCATTTGTCATTACCGATTACGCCTCCGAGAAGGTTGATGTTCTCCCGTTCGACTTTTCTGGAAAATCAATAATAATGATAGAAACGAAAGTGCCGCGCTTCGTAAGCTGGCGTGAGTCGTCCCTCCACGAGCCTGAGTACGCGCTTTTGATGGGCGACTTGAAGGAGCAGAAGCAGAATGCTTTCGGCGGCTGGGTCTACAACGAGAACGTGGCGGACATCCACGAGATTCTGGCGGCGTGCGGCGAGAAGAACATCAGGAAGCTGATTGCGCTCATTAGGGAGCACAGAAGCGTGCTTGAGGCCAGGGACGGAATACTTTCTGGGCAGTTCGGCGTCTTTGCCAGGGCCGTCAATTTCAGCCACGAGAGCATGAGGGACTATTACGAGATTTCAAGCCCCGAGGTGGATTGGATTTTGAAGCGCATCCTTTCCATAAGCCCGAACCTGTCCGACGTGCGAAATCCGTATTCCTGCGGCCGCATAAGCGAAACGAGGGACTTCTGCTGTGTCTATTCAATCCTTCCCGACGGCGACATTCCCGAGATGAAGAAAAAATTCGCTGAATTCGAGCGGATTTTCGGCTTCAAGATAAGATATTTCAAGATTTGTTCCAGCGACGGGGTGAAAATTGTCTCGTAGAAGAATATTGGTGACGAACGACGACGGAATCTGGGCGGAGGGGCTTCGCGTTCTCATTGAAAAGCTTTCTTCTGTGTGCGATGTGTACGTCATGGCTCCGGAGGAGAACCGTTCCGCCGTGTCCAACTTGTTTTCCATGTCGCGTCCCCTGCGGCTGAAAAAAGTGGGGGAGAGGGAGTATTCTTGCTCTGGAAGCCCTGCCGACTGCGTTATTGTTGCCACGCGCTCAAATCTGTTCGGCGTTTCTTTTGATGCGGTTGTGTCGGGCATAAACAGGGGCGCGAACTTGGGTACGGACATTGTGTATTCTGGGACTGCTGCGGCTGCGAGGCAGGCTGTCCTGTACAAATATCCCGGCATTGCTGTGAGCCTTGAATCGGAGGATGGCTCGTTCAATTTTGCCCCTCTCGCCGAGTTTGTGGCAAAAAATCTGGAGACGCTCATTTCTTTAAGTTCTGATGAGCTTTTTGTAAGTCTCAACGCGTATTCTTCCGATAATTACAACGAAGCTGTTTTCACGTCGCTGTGCGAGCGGAACTACAATGACACCGTTTCGATTGTGGATGGTGACGACGGCTTCAAGTACGGTTCCATCTGTGGCGGCGAGCTTGTTTCTTCGGGCGGCGAGGATTTTCCTGCGGTGAAGGCCGGGAAAATATCCATTTCGCTCATCCGCGCCTCTCCGACGGCAGAGAAGAAGGATGTTCCGCCCGCATTCGTATTTCCGTAAGGGGCGGGGACGCTGGTGTTTGGTCAAAGAATTTGGGAGGATTTTTATGACTGATAGTGTAATTTCCGAGGGAATTTCCCTTTACAAGAACAAAGATTTCAATGGTGCGCTGACTTTTTTTCTCTCTCTTCCTGAAGATGCGGAAATCGACAACATAGAACTGGCATATTATATCGGGCTGTGCTACGCAAAGCTGGAACGCTACGATGACGCAATGTTGTATTTGGAGCAGGTTGTCACATACGGCAAGAGCGAGAAGCGTATTCTTCAGTGCAGGTACAT
Source organism: Treponema sp. (assembly GCA_017412405.1). Lineage (GTDB taxonomy): Bacteria > Spirochaetota > Spirochaetia > Treponematales > Treponemataceae > Treponema_D. The sequence continues at coordinate 9,087 of JAFPYB010000061.1, forward strand.
TCTGGCCATTGTCTACACGATGACTGGAAAGCGCAAGCTCGCCCTGTTCGAGCTGAACAAGCTCATTGAAATCGGCTACAAGCCCGCCAACGCCTATGCGTCCCTCGCCTATATTTTCTGGAAGGAAAACAATGTGGAGAAGTGCCTTGAATCGTACAAGAAGGCTCTTGAATACGACCCCGAGAACACTACGGCCCTGAACGGCATGGGCTATGTCCTTGCGTGCGAGAACCGCGACTTGACGCGGGCGTTGTCGTATTGCAAGAAGGCGTTGTCCTACAACACGAATTCGGCCTCCTGCCTTGATTCGGTGGGCTGGATTTACTTGAAGCTCGGACTCATTGACGATGCGTTCAAATATCTGCGCCAGGCGCAGGAACTCATGCCGGACAACGAAGAGATTGCCGAACACATACGGATTGCAGAGGAAGGATAAATTATGAAGACGGTTTTTACGAAGAAGTTTGTTGGTTTTTCAGCGGCGGCGGCCTTGTCTGTGGCTCTCTCATCGCCGTTTTTTGCGCAGTCTGGGGTTTTGACCACATCCGAGTCTTCCGCCAGGTCGAGCGTGGGCGCCCGCTCTGCCGCCTCGGGGCTTGCCGAGCAGGAATTCCGCAAGGGCGTTCAGGCTTACTACCGCGGTTCGTTCAACGATGCCATCGTCCAGTTCGAGAAGGCTTTGGCATATCTTCCGGACGAGAACGTGATTCTTGACTGGCTGGGAAAATCGTACTACCGCGCAGGAATCGAAGGCTCGTCGCTCCAGCAGTGGCAGTACGCGGCTGACTCTGGGTACGGCGGGCTTCTTCTCCAGAACAGGATTGAGATTGTTCGCGAGCGGCGTGTGACCGACGCGAACGCATACGATGTGCCGTCAAAATATTCCGAGACAGGAACGTTCCCCGGTCGGAACGGCGACAACCTCATTTTCAGCCAGCCTATTTCTGTCCTTCCAAACCCTGACGGCTCCGCATGGATTTTGGCTTACGGCTCCAACGAGCTTGTGCGCATGGATGCCAACGGTTTTGTCACCGTGCGCACTAACGGAACTTTCTCGGGCTTTGACCGCCCAATGGACATCATCCGCTTGCGGGGCGGAAACCTCCTTGTCTCCGAGTTCGCGGGTGACAAGCTCACTGAATTCGACAAGGACGGAAAATTCGTCAAGACTTTCGGAAAAAAGGGAATAGCATTGGGCGAGCTTGTGGGACCCCAGTATTTGTGCCAGGACGAGGACGGCAACATTCTCGTCACTGATTTTGGAAACCACCGCGTGGATGTGTTCGATGTGGACGGAAACGCGCTGTTCAATTTCGGAAAGAAGACTTCGGGCTTTTCAGGGCTTCAGGCCCCCACAGGAATCGCCTCGTACGATTCGTACATTTTCGTGGCGGACGCATATTCGGGCGCAATCTACCGCTTTGACAAGGCCGGAAACTATCTGGGAGTCCTCTGCAAGGAAAAGACGTTCGCGCTCCCCGAGTCCATGAAGCTCTGGGGGAACTACCTTGTGCTCTGCGACAAGAACAAGGTCTATTCGGTTGACGTGGAGACAGGCTCCGTGTTCGAGAACGTGAGCACGGGAAACGCGCCTTCCAAGCTCACGAGCGCAGTTCCCGACGCGAACGGGAACATTCTTGTCACGGACTTCCGCTCCAACGAAGTGTACGTCATGGCAAAGATGAGCGAGCTGGTGGGCGGTCTTTTCGTCCAGATTGAGCGCGTCGTCTCGGACAACTTCCCGAACATCACGCTGGACGTGAAGGTGGAGAACCGCCACCGCCAGAGCATTGTCGGCTTGAAGGAGGCGAACTTCAACGTGACGGAGGGCAAGAACGGTGTCCTGAACTACAAGCTGGAGGGCGCCGCCTACACCAACGACGAGGCGGACATCACTATGATAATCGACCGCTCCGTTGAAAGCTCCTACTACGGCGAGGCAATCGAAACGGCAGTCAAGGAGATTGCCGCGTCCATGAACAACAAGGGCACTCTCCGCGTCATCTCCGCGGGTCGTGTTCCAATCCTTGAGTACGAGGGGGAGCCGAACGGCGTTCTCGGCTTTTCGATGCGCGCGCTCAAAAACGGCGTGTCGGAGGTCGTTCCCCTTGATTTGGCAATCCGTCTTGCTGCCAACGCGCTCATCAACGGGGAGAAGAAAAATTCAATCGTCCTCATCGGCTGCGGAAAAACGACGAACGACGCATTCTCAAAATACGGTCTTGCAGATTTGACGGCATATCTGGGGAACAACTCAATCGGGCTTATTTCCCTCCTAGTCTCCCAGGGAAGCGCAAACGACGAAATCAACTATCTCTGCTCCAACACCGTAGGCGGCGAGTATTATGTCTATCGGAACGAGGGGCTTTCTTCGCTCATAGACGATGTAATCAACGCGCCCTCCGGAATATACCGCATTTCATACACTTCGTCCCTTGCCACAGATTTTGGCCAGCGGTATCTTCCTGTGGAGGTGGAGGCGTACCTCATGAAGCGGAGCGGCCGCGATGAGACAGGCTACTTTGCGCCGCTCCAGTAATTTGGCGCAGTGCCATGAATATTTCGAACCTTCCTGATTTTCCGCAGATTGAGGTGTGCAGTCCGTCCCAAATCGAAAAAAGGAGCATGGAGCTGATTTGTGCGGAACTGGGACTTCGGGGCATTGTCCTTCCGGCTGAGAACGGGCAGACAATCCTCCGCTGCATACACACTTCCGCCGATTTCGACTACGCGGAGAACCTGGTCTTTTCGCCCGGCGTGGTCAAGAAAATAAAGTCCGTTCTCGTGGCGGAAAAACCCGTCATCGTGACCGACACCAACATGGCGCTCGCGGGCATTTCGTCGCGGGCGTGCGCCAGGCTCGGCATTGAGAAGGTGTGCTTCATGGCTGATGAGGACGTGGCGATAGCTGCGGAGTCGTCCGGGACTACGAGGGCAGTTTGCGGCGTTGACAAGGCTGCGGATTTGTTCGAGAACCGGCCCGTCATTTTTGCGGTGGGAAATGCGCCCACGGCTTTGGTTCGCATTCGCCAGCTTCATGATGCGGGATTGTTTTTTCCCCGGGCTGTCATCGGCGTTCCTGTTGGATTCGTGAACGTGGTGCAGGCAAAAGAGCTAATCATAGAAAGCGGCATGGATTATATTGTTGCCCGTGGACAAAAAGGCGGCAGCACCATTGCCGCCGCCATAATCAATTCGATTTTGTACGCGCTCTAGGAAGAATTCTGGGGGTGTTTCCTAGTCCTTTTTGGACTCAACCTTGATTCCAAGTATTTTTGCCGCCTTGAATGCGTTTGCGTTCCGCGATTTTGCCTCCGGGTCCGCCTTGTCGGCAAGTTCCCTCACGAAAGCGTCGGCCTTTGAGTACCTCCCCTTGGCGTACATGTCAAGCCCCGTTCCCTGCGTGGAAACGTCTTTGCTGTTCAAGAACGCCATGCACACGTCGGCGAACTGCTCGTTCTTGTACTTTGCGATTTCCTTTCCGATTGCGTACCGCGTGCTCTTGCGCTTGTCGTCCGTGGCAAGCTCCAGCGCGAGGGAGGCGATTTCCGAAATGCCGGTCTCGTTTTCGAGGAGCGGTTTGACAATCTTGATTTTTGTTGCGTCGCCGGTTTTTTTGTCCGTAATCTGCTTGATGAGATAATCGTTCCCCGTCTGGGTGTTGAGAAGGGCAATCGTCTCGTAGCATGCCGTCTTCACGGAAGCCTCCGGGTCGTTCTTGGCGCGGTAAATCAAGAAATCCATGGCTTCTACCATCTTCTGCTTCTTTACGGCCGCGACTGCCTCAAGCCGCACCTTAACGTGGGAGTCCTTTATTGCCTGGATGAGCGTGTTCTTTGCCTCTGCCGTGTCGAAGTTTGAAAGCCCCTTCACCACGGCGGCGCGCAAGTTGGGGTCTTTCTCCGAATACAGCTCCCCGAGAACATCCACTGCCTCCGCCTTTCCCATCTCGCCGATTGCTTGGGACGCGTACATTCGGATGAAGGTGTTCTCGTTCTCGTCCTCGGCGATTTCCACGAGGGCATCGTAAGTCTCAACTGCCTTGAGCTGCCCGAGGACGCGCACCAGCGTCTGCTTTTTTGCCAGGGTCAAGTCCTCGTTGTTGAAATAATCCGTGAGATAGAGGGCTTCTTCCCCGCCGCCAATTTTTCCAAGGGTTTCTATGGCTCCCTGGAAATATTCCTCCCGGTTCTCAAGAAGATATTCCACGGCCGGAATTGCGCCAGTGGTTTTTACGGCCTGCACATAGGAAAAGCAGGCATTCACCACTGACGGCTCCTCGTCGTAGGGGTCGTTGAGCGTCATGACGGCAAAATCCTCAAAGCAGGGGTCTTCAATCGTCTTGAAATAATCGAGGATGTTCACCTTGATGGCGGAATTTTTTGTGTCCTGAAAAAGCCCGTACACCTCGTCCACGAAGCGAACGTCCTTGTTTTTTGTCATGGTTTTAAGTAGGTCAAGCACCTCGTCGTCAAGCCCGAACTGGATTATGTCCGCGTTCTTCTCCCGTCCGTCAGGATCCGTGTCGTCAAGGTCGGTGATGCGCTCGGAGCTTTGCGGGGCCGGTTTTTTTGAAGGAGGAACTTCGCTTTCGCCGGCCTTTGAGTGGATGGAAAACGATTTTTTCTCCTCTTCCGTGTCGGTGCCGTCGTTCTCTGTTTGGGCCGCGCAGAGCGGAAGGGCGAGCAACGAAACGATGACGACAAAAGGTAAAATCTTCTTCATAAAAATCTCCTGCACTGTAAAAAACAAAGATGTGGACAAAACGAAACAAAAAAGAAATGACTGATGGGGTCTGTCCCAAAAGTTTGTCACTGTTTGAAACAGGCCCATCATCTTTTTTCATCAACGCCCGTGGCAGTTCTTGTATTTTTTTCCGCTTCCGCATGGGCAGGGATCGTTGCGCCCGATTTTGGGCATGGTGCGCGTCACAGTGACCGACTGTCCCGTGGATGCGCCCGCCATGGTGCGCGATGCCTGTGCCTTTGCGTTCCGCGCCATCTGGCTTGTGCGCGCCTGGTCGCTCATGCTCTCCGCTTCGTCATGCTGTGCGTTTCCCTGCATGACGCGCTGGGGCTGCACCTGCGGCGCAATCTGGATGCGCACCTTGAACACGCGGGCTGCAATCTCCGAGCGTATTTCTTCTATAATCTCGTCGAATTTGTTGAATCCGTCGATTTTGTACTCGGTGAGCGGATTCTTGCTTCCGGAGGAACGAAGTTGGACGGCCTCGCGGAGTCCGTCAAGGAATTCGAGCTGGTCGAGCCACTTGCGGTCAATCATCTGGATGTACTGGTAGCGCACGAACAGGTTGAACTGCTCGTGTCCTACGAGTGTTTCCTTTTCGGTCAAATCGTTCTGCAAAAGCGCGAGGACCTTCTCCTTGGAGAGCGTCTCTGGCGTGAGCTGCACGCCGAAATGGTTCCTGATGTTGTCCAAAAGCTCCTGCGTGCCTGCCCCTTTCCTTGAGTGGGAGTAGTCGTCGAACCATATGTCCAGATATTCCCTTGCCGTCTCCATGGCGCGGTCTGAAAGGTGGTCGTCGGTGAGAATCCCGTCGCGCTGGTTGTAGATGTATTCGCGCTGCTCGTTCAGCACGTCGTCGTAGTCGATGAGGTTCTTTCTGATTTCAAAGTTCCTGTCCTCAACCTTCTTCTGGGCCTTTTCGATTCCCTTTGTGAGCCACGGGTGGTAAATCGGCTCCCCAGGCTCCATGCCTATGCGGCTCATCATGCGCTTCATGCGGTCTCCGCCGAACAGCCGCATAAGGTCGTCGTCCATGCTGATGAAGAACTTTGAGCGTCCAGGGTCTCCCTGCCGTCCCGAGCGCCCGCGCAGCTGGTTGTCGATTCGGCGGCTCTCGTGCCGCTCCGAGCCGATGACGTACAGGCCGCCGAGAGCCTTTACCTCATCATAGTCCTTCTGCCATTTTTCCTTTTCGATTTTGAGCGCTTCCTGGTACTGCTCGGCAGTCGCGTCCGTTCCGGCTCTGTGGAGCGCACGGGTCTCGTAGCTGCCGCCGAGCTTGATGTCCGTTCCGCGTCCCGCCATGTTCGTTGCCACCGTGACGGCACCCTTCGCGCCCGCCTCCGCGATGATGAGTGCTTCCCGGGCGTGGTTCTTTGCGTTCAGGACCTCATGGCGTATTCCCTTGCGCGTCAGGAGGTTCGACAAAAGCTCGGATTTTTCCACGGACACCGTTCCCACGAGGACCGGCTGCCCCTTCTTGTGCGCCTCGTCTATTTCCTTTACGATTGCGTTCCATTTGTCGCCCTCGTTCAGGTACACTTCGTCCTGCTCGTCGATTCTAGCCACAGGGAGGTTCGTGGGGATTACCACGCAGTCCAGCTTGTAGATTTTGCTGAATTCGACTGCTTCTGTTGCCGCGGTTCCCGTCATGCCCGAAAGTTTTGTGTACATTCGGAAGAAGTTCTGGAAAGTGACCGTTGCCATTGTGCGGTTCCGCTGGGCGATTTTTACGTGCTCCTTTGCCTCGATTGCCTGGTGGAGCCCGTCTGAGTACCTCCGTCCCTCAAGGATGCGGCCCGTGAACTCGTCTACAATCTCAACCTTGCCGTCGCGCACCACGTATTCAACGTCCTTCTCGTAGAGGATGTGCGCCCTGATTGCCTGGGTGAAGTAGTGGACCCACTCGAAGTTCTGCTCGTCGAACACGCTCGTCCCCTCGTCGATGAGCTTGTGCTGGAGGAGGATTGAGTTGATTTTGTTCATGCCGCGGTCGGTGAATGACACGCGTTTTGATTTTTCGTCTATCTTGTAGTCGCCCTTGAGGGCCTCGCGCTCCTCGGGGAGCATGTTCACCTCGTCAGGGTAGTCGTTCGTCTTAGGGTCTTTCTCCATTTCCTCGAAAAGGCCCACATACTTGTCAACCTCGCCGAACTTGAACGTGTCGTCGTCGCTCTGGCCCGAGATGATGAGCGGCGTTCTCGCCTCGTCGATGAGGATAGAGTCGATTTCGTCCACGATGCAGTAGTTGAAACCGCGCTGAACCTTGCGCTCAATCTCAATCTGCATGTTGTCGCGCAGGTAGTCGAAACCGAATTCGTTGTTCGTTCCGTAGGTGATGTCGCAGTTGTAGTTCTCTTTCTTTGCGCCGTTGTCCATGTTGGAGAGGATTGTTCCAACAGTCACGCCCAAATACGAGAACACGGGGCGCATGGTGTTCGCGTCGCGCTCCGCAAGGTAGTCGTTCACCGTGACGACGTGCACCCCAAGCCCCGTGAGGGAGTTCAGGTATGCTGGGGCCACGGCGACGAGTGTCTTTCCTTCGCCCGTCTTCATCTCCGTGATGCGCCCCGAATGGAGCACGATTGAGCCCATGAGCTGCACGTCGTAGGCGCGCTCGCCGCGCACGCGGAATGCGGCTTCGCGGCACAGCGCGAATGCTTCTGGGAGAATGTCGTCAAGCGTCTCGCCCTGTGCGAGCCGTTCCTTGAAAATCTGGGTCTGCTTTGGGAAGTCCTCTGCCGGGAGCGATTTTGCCCATGCTTCTTTGTCGTTGATTGCTTTTACGATGGGAAGTAATTTTTTTATGTCTCGTTCGTTCTGAGATCCAAAAATGACTGATAAAACTTTATCTAACATAATTCAATCATTATAATCGATTTGATTTAGCTAGTCTATGACCGTCTTTGCACGGAATGACAGATGCGCGGCAAAAACTCGCTCTTGCACGGAATGACATTTTGCGCTCCACCGTGTTGAAAATCAGACGGTTTGCTGATAAATTATAACCTATGTTTGATACGAAAGATGTTGATTTGTTTGATTTGGAGGAGGACGATTTCGACACGGTTCTTGCCGACGACATCGTGTTCTCCGGTAACATAAAATTCACCAAGCCGTTCATGATTCGCGGGAAAGTGTTCGGCTCAATCGACGCCACCAGCGACCTTGTGATTGACACAGGGGCTACGGTCCGCCTTGATTCCAATGGTGTCGTCGCCGACAGGATTCTCGTTCGCGGGAGCGTGGAGGGGAACATCATGGCGAAAAAGCTTGTTTTCGTCTCTTCCACAGGCTCTGTTAAAGGCGACATTGTGGCATCTCAGGTTGTGCTTGAGCCGGGGTCGCTCTTTTCCGGAAGATGCACCATGACCAAGGGGGTTTGATTCTTATGCGTCGTCCAATGAAACTTTTTTCCGCTCTGTGTTTTTTGATTTTTTTCCTCGGCTCGCTTCCTGTGTCCGCCCAAAAGCCGGACGCTCTGCAGATGTACCGCGAGAAGCGGTACGAGGAGGGGGCCGCCATCGGCAGGCAGGAAGTGGCTGTGAATCCGCAGAATATCGATGCCTATGTCGTCCTTTGCTGGAATCTTTTGGGGGCGCACCGCTACGTTGAGGCCGAGAACTACGCGAACCAGGCCCGCAAGTACGACAGCGCCAACACGCGCATCATAGAGGCTCTGGCGGAGTCCCGCTACTATCAGGGGAAGAACGCCAGCGCACTGGAGGCGTTCCAGATTTACGTCTCAACCGCGTCGAAGACGGCGGGCGACTACGGCTGGGCATACTACTACATGGGCGACATCTACACGCGGCTCACCAAGTACGAACATGCTGACATCGCCTTCACTTCTGCGGTGAACATAGACGGGAAGCGGTCGCTTTGGTGGTTCAAGTGCGGCTACGCGCGGGAAATGGCGGGTTCGTACAAGAGTGCGCTTGCCGCCTACGAGAAGGCCATCTCGCTGGATGCTTCGTATCAGGACGCGCTCCGCGGGCTGGAGCGCGTCAAGCCGAAAGTAAAGTGACTTATGGCTGGACAATTGGTGCATTTCGAGACGCTCGGCTGCAAGCTCAACCAAGTGGAGAGCGAGGGTGCCGCCGCGCGTTTTTCCGCCGCCGGCTTTGCCGTGTCCATGGAGCCGTTCACGGCGCAGATGGACGAAAATCCGGCCGTTGCTCTGTGTGTGGTGAACACTTGCACGGTCACTGCAAAAGCCGAGCAGAAGGCGCGGCGCATAATCAGGCTGCTCCTTTCAAAATGCCCGAACGCGCTCGTCGTCATAACAGGCTGCTACGCCCAGCTGGACAGGGACGAGCTACTTTCGATGGATGAGCGGGTTTGCGTGCTTGGCGGCCAGCAGAAAGGCTTCTTGTCTCAGGTGCCGTCTCTTGTCCTCGGGAACGGAGGAAAAGGCGCGCTGGAGCTGAAAAAATCCCTGCAGCTGTTTTTCGATGAAAAATCGAAAAATGCTCGCCCGGGCGAAATTTCAGAGCCTTTCAATCTTTCGACCGTATCATTCTTCAACCACTCCAGGGCTTCACTGAAAATTCAGGACGGCTGCAACTGTGTATGCACATACTGCCGCATCCGCCTTGCCAGGGGGCATTCCGTCTCCCTTGATGCGGCTGAGGTGCTGCGGCGCGTAAAGAGCCTTGAGGACAGCGGCCAGAGCGAAGTCGTAATCACCACGGTGAACATTTCCCAATACCGCTCAAAGATTGTGGGCGCGGACGGGGCGGAGCGCACCGTGGATTTCTGCGAGCTGCTCAAGCTCCTTCTGGACAGTACTTCTGCGATTGGAATCAGGATTTCGTCGCTTTACCCTGAGATTGTGGACGAGGAATTGGCCCGCGTCGTCTCTCATCCTCGGGTAATGCCCCATTTTCACATTTCAGTTCAGTCAGGAAGTGACGAAATTTTAAGAAGGATGAAGCGCCCGTACAAAATCGCGGCGGTGTTCAAGGCGTGCTCGCTCTTGAAGAAGGCGAAGAAAAACCCCTTTCTTGCCTGCGACATAATCGCCGGTTTCCCAGGGGAGACGGACGCTGATTTTGCCGAGACCATGGCGATGCTCGACGAGTGCGGGTTCACGTTTGTCCACGCATTTCCGTTCAGCCCCAGGCCTGGGACGGAGGCGTTCGATATGCGCCCGAAAATCCCAAACTCCACGGTTGACGTTCGCATCAAGCAGCTTGAATCGTTCAACCTGAGGCAGAAGGGGCAGTACATCGCCTCCTTTGTGGGCAAGGAGCTTGGGGCTGTGACGGAGAGCGTCCATCGGGCCGCATCCAAAATCATGTTGAGGGAAAAAGTCATCGTCCATGCTGTGACGGAGAATTTTTTGCATTGTCAGATTGTCCTTCCGGCGAATGCGCCTGTTCCAAAGCCTGGAACGCGGGTGACCGTCAGGATAATCCGGGGGCTTGAAAAACACGAACGGACGGGGGAGAGCGAAGTTCTGGCTGAATTATGCGCTTCATACGATTCTTAGGCTCTGCGATACTCAATTACTACTCGGATTTTCCCTATTTGGTGGGATACATGGGAAAGCTGTTCTCATCCGCGCTCTTTTTCCTCAAGCGCGAGCGTTCCGCC
>JAFPYB010000062.1 GCA_017412405.1 Treponema sp.
GCAGACACCATCCGCACGGTGTCATCATACGTTGACGTGATTGCAATGCGAAACCCAAAGGAAGGAGCCGCACTCTTGGCAAGCAACTACGCCTCATGCCCTGTCATCAACGCGGGGGACGGCGGACACTACCACCCCACCCAGACGCTCACCGACATGCTCACAATCCGTGCGCTGCAAGGCGGATTCGAGAACCACACAATCGGGTTCTGCGGAGACCTTAAATTCGGGCGCACGGTTCACTCCCTCGCCGAAGCCATGAGCCGGTACAAGAACAACAAATTCGTCTTCATAAGCCCCAAAGAGCTGCAGGTCCCAGAATGGGTCACGGACTATCTGGACAAGGCAGGAATCGAATACACCACCGCAGAGCGGCTGGAAAGCGTCATCGGCGACTTGGACATCCTGTACATGACGCGCGTTCAAAAAGAGCGGTTCTTCAACGAGCAGGACTACATCCGCCTCAAGGACAGCTATATTCTTGACAAGCAGAAGATGAGCCTTGCGGGCAAAAAAATGATTGTCCTGCACCCGCTCCCCCGCGTGAACGAAATTGCGCCGGAAGTTGACGACGACCCGCGCGCCGCATACTTCAAGCAGGTCAAATACGGAATGTATGTGCGAATGGCTCTCATCTCAAAGCTGACGGGCGTTCTGTAAGGAGGGGAATATGCTCAACATCGATACAATCAAAAATGGCTTGGTCATTGACCACATCAAGTCGGGCTTCGGGCCGCAGATTTTTCATTACTTGGGGCTTGACAAGGCATCGTTCAGCTGCGCCCTCATCATGAACGTTCCGTCCAAAAAATCGGGGACAAAGGACATCATCAAAATCGACAACATCATATCAATCGATTATTCCGTCCTGGGCTTCATTGACCCGAACATTTCCATAAATGTCATCAAGGACGAGCAGATTGTGCGAAAAATAAAGATGGAGCTGCCGGAACGGATAGAGAACGTGATTCACTGCAAGAATCCGCGGTGCATAACGATTACGGAAAAATATGTCGCGTCGTCGTTCAAGCTGCTGAACCGGGAAAAGGGCCAGTACGCCTGCGAATATTGCGACTCAATTTACAATTCCGGGAGCATTGACTGAGCGGCACAAAAATTACACTGCGCCCCATGAAGCAATACGTTCCATTGACCAAGAACTTATTGCCGCAGGGGCGGGGGGGGGCGGGCAATCGCATAAAAAATCTAATCAAGCAACTTACTTGGAATCCTGGCGACCTTTCATGAAGATTTCAGACTCGCCCTTGAGCTGCTCGCGCGTCATGGACTCCTTGTGCTTGAGAAGGCTCGCGGGGATTCCATAGGCCTTTTCAAGCTCCTCGTTCGTCAGGACTTCCTCGGGCGTACCCAAAGACATATCCTTGTTCGGGTGAATGAGAAGCACCTGATCCGCGTATTTTTTGCTCAAATCGATTTCGTGCATGGTGATGTAAACTGTCGTACCCGTCTTGTGGACAAAATCGCGCAGATAGGCAAGCGCAGTTTCTTTCTGCCGCTCCTCCAGGGCAAAAATCGGCTCGTCCATGAACACGGACGCGCTTCCGTACAAGATGGAGAACGCAAGCAGGACACGCTGGATTTCTCCCTTGCTCAAATGCGTGAGCTGGTGGTCAAGGACGCTTTCAAGCTCGAACACGTCTATGACCTCGGCAAGCAAGTTCCCGCCATTGATTCCAGCCGCCTCAGCATGGAAATTGCCCGCCGAATACACTTGGGAAAGCAGCTCGGACACCTTGTCCTCGGTCTCGAACTCCATGTTCTGGTAGATGACAGACGCAAGCAGATTTTTTTCCGTCTCCTCCATTTTAAGGATTTCTTTGCCCAGCAGCGTGACCGAGCCAGAATCGGGGGCAAGCCGCCCGCACGCCAGCAGCATGAGCGTGGATTTTCCGCAGCCGTTCTGCCCCACAATGCTCACAAAGCCAGACGGGAAAACAGCCGAAAAATGCTCGAAAATCGGTTTTTCTGGAATGGGAAGCCCATTTTCATCTATATCACCCTCAACCCGAGGGTATGTAAATGTCACATCATTAAAAGTCAAAAAATCCATTTTTTCATTCTACCACATATTGGGCTGTTTCAAAAGTCTGTCACTATTTGAATTTTCTTCCGCTCCCACATGATTAAAATGACAAAATTTGTTAAAATGTCATGGAAAATTGGGGAAATGCTGAATAAATCAAGTCCCCTAAAAATCAGGAAGAACAAATGAACAATCTCATCGCGCTCTGCGCTGTCGGAGCTGAAAAAATTCTGGGTAATGAAATAAAATCTCTGGGCTACAAATTGAACGAACGCCGACCGAACCTGCCGGGGCGCGTGTTCTTTTCCGGCGACGACGATGCGCTCTTCCGCACGAACCTATGCCTGCGCACAGCCGACCGCGTGTATTTGCTGATGGCATCTTTTTCCGCCAATGATTTTGATGATTTGTTCGATGGCGTGTACGCTGTCAACTGGCAGGACTTTTTCAGGAAAGACACAAAAATCGTCGTTGACAAAGTGCGCATCTACAAATCCAAGCTCAACTCGGAGCACGCCATCCAGGGCATTGTGCAGAAAGCAATATACAAAAAGCTGGGCGACTCCTGGCACATTTCCACGCTGCCGGAAAGCGGCGAAACAAGCGATGTGCGCATTTACATCGATGAGAACGAAGTGCAGGTGTGTCTGGATTTGAGCGGGCTTCCGCTCCACAAGCGCGGCTACCGCACCGACGGCGGCGTTGCCCCATTGCGCGAGACCACTGCCGCCGCCATGCTCCAGCTGATGATGTGGCGGCGGAAAATCCCTCTCCACGACCCGTTCTGCGGCTCTGGAACGCTCCCCATCGAGGCGTGCCTGTATGCCCACAACGTAGCTCCAGGATTCGGGCGCAGGTTCGCGCTGGAAAATTTGATGATTTTTGACCCTTCCCGCGCAGCCGACATCAAGCGCACCGAAGCCCAAAAAATCCGCACCGACGTTGAGTGCCGAATCACTGGAACGGACATAGACCCAGCCGCAATCCAGCGCGCCCGCACGAATGCAGACCACGCCTGCGTCATGGCGGGACGGGCATTGCACTCAATCGACGTGAGTGCGCACATACCGCGCCCCGACTTTGATGTTGCCGACTTCAAGGACATTGAGGCCCCCTTTGAGCACGGAATCATAATCTGCAATCCTCCCTACGGCGAGCGGCTTGGGGAAGAGGAAGAAGCACTCGCACTCTACCGCGACATGGCATCGCTTTTCACCGACTTTGCAGGCTGGGAAATCGGGGTCATCACCGCGAACAAACGGTTCCAGGAGTGCGTAGGGCGGTATGCGTCCACGCTCAAGGACTTGAAGGCCGGAAATCTTGACACAACTTTCTACATCTACGACGGAACTGAAAAAGAAAAGCATATTTCGCAAAGAACTGCCGCACGAACTCAGAAAGACCGCCCCTCAAAGAAAAACGGCATAAAAAATCAAGTGCGCAAAACAAATCAGGACAAATTTTATTGATTATGGCTGTAATCGTAGAACACGACAAACGAAAAGAAGAAATTCTCGAAAAATCGCTGAACTTGTTTTGCAATCAGGGGTTCGACGACGTGACGTTCCAGAAAATAGCGGATGCCTGCGGAGTTACGCGGACAACGCTATACATTTATTTCAAGAACAAGCACGAGATTTTTGTCTGGAGCATAAAGCAGCTCACCACAAAAATCGAAAAGAAAATCATCTCGATTATAAAAAACGAGTCGCTGACACCTGCGGAGACGCTGAGAAAGACGCTCTACCTCATCGTTGACAAATGCGCCGAATACCACAGGCTTTTTTCCGTCCTGCTCACCTACCTGATTCAATTGCAGAAGCAGGGCATTGACCCGAACGAGCGCGTGCACAGGCGTGTTTTGCGGATTGTGCATTTTCTCAGCACCATCATCATACGAGGGCAGAATGAAGGCCAATTCCGCGCCCTCCCGGTCAAGGACGTGAACGACATGCTCTACGCCACGATTGAAACCGCGATTTTCAGAATCGCCGTCCTGAACCAGCGTGACATGAGCGACATCAAGAACATAATCGACATGGCAATCCACGGGATAGGGAGCAACGAAGATTCGCCTAGCGGTGAACTTGGAAGATTCGCCTAACGGCGAACTCCAACGAGATTTTGCTTCGCAAAACTCGCGGACTGGTTGATTCTCGCGAGCAATTCGGTTTCGCCCCTGCGAAACCGCTTAGAGCAACGGAGATTCGCCTAACGGTGAACTTGGAAGATTCGCCTAACGGCGTGCTTTCGGAAAAGGTGCGCCACCTCAAAGAAAGCGAGAAGGGGGTAGGACATATGTGCAAAATCATGCAGGACTTCGTAAGAGAAGAACGTGAAGACGCTAAAGCCGAAGGCAGAGCTGAAATTGCGGAAGAGATGCTCAAAGACGGCTCTTTTTCTTTAGAAAAGATAGTTCAGATTTCGCATTTGCCGCTGGAAACAGTGAAGCAGCTTGCAGAGCAGATTTCTGCGCGACAATAATCCTGCACGGACAAAAAAGGCGCACCGCCCACAACGAGTACATGCGCCTTTTACTCTTTCCCACACCTCCCCCCCCCCCGCGTGACCACCACCTATTCTTCTACAAGTCTGTCGCTTGATGGATAGGCATTTTTGTCCGTTGCCATGAAATCGGAATCCACATACGCACTATTCCTGCTCGTAGGAACATAGAATTGTATCGCGCTCGAACAGCCATAAAACTCTTTGTAGCCATTATAAACTATAAGGCTCGGAGGTGTCGGGCCAAGATGCACTTCCTTTAGGCTGGAACATCCTACAAAACTGTTTCCGCCAATGCTTGTAAGCCCAGAGGGAAGAATAACTTTCTCAAGAGCCGTAGAATTTTCAAATGTATAAGCGGGAAGGCTTGTAAGGCTGGAACCGGTAAAATCGGCGGACTTGAGACTAGTGCAAGAGCTAAAAGCACACATACCGTCAATAGATGCTATCTGCCCAAGCCCGCTGATGGACACAAGATTCTTGTTGTGCTCGAACGCCCCGTAGGCAAGGCTTGTCACTGTATCAGGCAGAGTGAATGAGTCTCCGCTCTTTGCGGCAGGGTATTTGTAGAGCTTTGTCATGTCCTTGCTGTAGAGAACGCCGTCCACCGTGCAAAAGTTCTCGTTTTCATCCGAAATTACAATCGCGACAAGACTCTTCGTTCTCTCGAAAATCTGGCCGGCTATTGACGAATCAATGTTTGGAGGAAGAATGATTTTTATCAAACTGTTGTAGAACCATTCGTCTCCCAATGTTGTGACTCCAGTTGCATATGAAAAATCGACTATGGAAGGACCGAATGTAATGTTTCCGTTACCATAGGTTGTATTTATATTAGCGACCCTCAATATTTTTTTCTGAAATTCAGTCAACTTATCATCAGTAAGGGTGGCATCTCCCCAAAAATAATAACTTTTATCAGACACAAGCGTTCCATCAGTTCGCATTGCATCAAAGTCGCTTTCGCTAGTAAGCCTGACACCGGTATATCCATCGGGAATTTCAGGCTCTGAACTTGGGTCTGGGTCTGTGGGAATTGATTCTGGGTCTGGGTCGTCTGGGATTGATTCCTGTAACGGTATCGTCGTGTCAAGAATGTGTCCGTTATATTCGATTTCGATTTTTTCGCTTACATCAGAGACTAGGGCATCATAAGTTTGGCAGGAAATATCGCCCAATAGGCAGATTTTTGCTTTTTTCTCTTCCGTTATGTCGGTTCTGGACGCAATGGAAGCTATCGCACTACGCAACTCGCTCTCCGAGTTGACCAAAAACCAGCGGGAAAAATCGGACAAATTTCTGTCTGGAAAAGTTACCGTATTAGTTTCTTCTGCAACGGCAATATTTTCCTGAATATTTTCGTACAAAAGCGTGTGCTTTTCGGAATCAATATAAATATTGAGGGCAAAATCATACGTTCCAAAGGCAACGTTGCTGAATGAAATCGTTCCACCGGCAATTGCACCTTTAACATCAACAGCTTTTGTTGTTCCCGAGACGCAAAAATAGACTTCATAATAAAAGCCGTCCGTATTTTCCATTATTATGTCATACACATTCATGTCTGACGTAACTCTTGACGGAACAGGAATCGTTATGTTCGTTGAGCCGCTTGATTGAATTTGGGAAGAGCTATTCCCCCCCCCCCGAGCTTGATGAACCGCCGCCGCCACCGGAGTCACAAGATAAAGCAAGAGTCAAAGCAAAAAGTGATGATGCGGCAAGCACAAGAAAATTCTTTTTTTTCATAAAATCCTCCTAAAAATTGTGTTTGCAAATCTGTTCAATAACCAGGCGCATCCAAAAACAGCGTTTTGTGAATGCGCCTATTGCATTACCGAACAGATTCAGTATACAGGCTTTCAAAGAAATGTACACCACATCAAGAGCTTTTTCGCCAAATTGATTTTTTCTCTAACCCACCAGCTTTTTCAGCCCGTCAATTTCGGCAACGTACAGCTCTATGCCGCTCTTCCAGAACTCCTTCGTGGAAATGTCGAATCCGCACAAGGCGCACACGTCCTCGCAGCTCATTGAGCCGGTCTTGCTCAAAAGCTCCGAATACTTCTGGGCAAAGGTCGTGTCCTTCTTGTAGAACGCATACAACGCCGCCGCGAACAACTGCCCGAACGCATAGGGGAAATTGTAGAAATCAAGGCCCGTGGAATAGTAGTGTGATTTTACAGCCCACATATATTCGTGCCGCTCTTCGTTAAGACCGTCGCCATAGGATTTTTCCTGCGCATCCCCCATGAGGCGGCAGAAATCCTCCGCGCTCAGCTCTCCCTCCGTGCGCTCCTCGAATACGCTGCGCTCAAAATAGAACCGGCACAGAATATCCACCAGAACTTGGCTCACGTCCTGCAAATCCAGGTCGAGAATCTGAATTTTATCGCTTCCAGTGCATTTTGAAATCATGTCCTGCTTTACGATTGTTTCTGCAAAAGTGGAAGCCGTCTCGGCAAGGGTCATGGGATAGGAGAAGAACGCCGCCGCCTTTCCCTTCATGCACGAAAAATGGTAGGCGTGGCCAAGCTCGTGCGCCAGCGTGATTATGTCGCTGAAACTTCCCGTAAAATTGGAAAGGATTCGGCTCTCGTGGTTTATGGCAAAATCCTCGTCATACGCGCCGCCCACTTTCCCGGGACGAACTTCCGCGTCAATCCAGCCGCTCTCAAAGGCGTTCCGCGCAAAGTCGCCCATCGACTTTGAGAACGAATCGTAGCGGGCAATGACGTATTCTTTCGCCTCGTCGAACGTCCATTCCTTTGAAAGGAGCGATGTTGGAGACGGTTCGCCCATCGGTGCGAAAAGGTCATAGAACGCAATGCCTTTTCCGCCCCGCCCCGCACCCGCGCTTGCAGTCAAATCATGCTCGGCGAGGAACTTTGCCTTGAGCTTAAAATACTTGCGCCACTTGGGAAGGGATTCCTCAATCGCCCCAATCAGCGCATCCAGCGTTTTTTTCGACATTCGGGCAGAAGAAAGGGCGCGGTCAATGGCACTCGCCCAATTCCGCCGCTTGTTCAGCGTGACCGTCTCCCCTTTCAGATTGTTCAGGCTCGCCGAAAACGCAATCTCGTTCTGCCTCAAAAGCGCGATTTCCGACTCATAGGACGATTTTCGCAGCTGTTTGTCGCCGGAATACGCATCGTTCCTGAGCGCATTGAACGTTTTTCCGTCCTTGTCCTTGAGATTCGATATAATCTGCTCGTGAAGCCGCTCCCACGCGTCCCCGCCAGTGCGCTGCAGGTCGGAGGCAAGATTCTCTTCCTGAGGCGACATCTGGTGCTTGGTCTGCTCGATTTCCTCCTCCAGCAGATACTTGTACTCGATGCACTCCGGGAACCGCTTGTAAAATTCGTCAAGATATTTTGAATTGGCAAGAAGCACGGAACGGAACGAAAGCTCAATCTGCTCGTAGCGCAGCCCCATTTCATCGATTTTTGCGATATTGTTCAAATAACACGTGTTCGTCGTATCAACCGAATAGATGATGTACGCATATGCCCCCAGAGAAGATGCCAGCGTAAGAACGTGATTTTCTGCCTCAAGGTAGCTTTTGAGCCACACCGCAAAATCAAAATTCTCGGCTGCCGTCCGTATGAATTTTTTTGCGGAGGCAAGCAGATTTTCAAGATTTTCCATGCCGCTTTCGTAGTCGGAAAGGGCCTTTTTGTATTCGTCCGAATCAATAGAAGAAAAGATGGAATCAAGATTCCATCGTGGTGTGTTTAAGTTGTTCATACAACCATTATACCACGAAAAGGCGGTTCTGTGTTGCCGAAGGAAATGACAAAATCCGCCGCTGGAAAAAGTACCAATCAACAAAAAAATCAGCGGTTTTGCACTCCGGCATGGATGCCGGTGCTTTTATAATGACTGTTGGTGTGCGGTTAGCTGTGTCATTCCGAACTCGTTTCGGAATCTCAACGCTGCAGATAGTGTCATGCTGAAACTGTCATCCTGAACTTGATTCAGAATCAGCATGACACTTGCTTCTAGGACAGTCCCTCGTAGCTTTAGAATTGACAGGATGCCAATTCTAAAGCGTTACCCCGTCCTTGAAAATCGCAATCTCACGGTAGCCGTTCTTCTCGTTCTTGGTGACGGCTCTTCCAGAAACGATGTCGCAAATCTGCTGCAAGAGCGCGTCGCGGACTGAATCGCTTGGCTCATCCAAAAGGCGGGCCGCATCAAAATCAATCCAACCAGATTTTTTCTGAGCGAGCGGGTGGTTCGTGGCAATCTTGACCGTAGGAACCGGTGCGCCCAGCGGTGTTCCCCGTCCCGTTGAGAAGAGGATGATGTTAGCTCCGGCACTCGTCATGTCCGTCGTGGAAACAATGTCGTTTCCAGGCCCCTCAAGCAGCGTAAGTCCCGTTGAATCAGCAGGAAGCCGCTCGCCGTATTTGAGAACGCCAGTGACAGGAGCCTTTCCGCCCTTCTGCACGCACCCCAGGGATTTGTCTTCCAGCGTGGTGATTCCGCCGGCCTTGTTTCCCGGGCTTGGGTTCTCGTAGCACACTTGGTTGTGCCGCGCATAGTAATCCTTGAATCCGTTTATCAAATCCACAGTCTTTTCAAAACGCGCCTTGTCAACACATCGGTTCATGAGCATCTGCTCCGCACCGAACATCTCAGGAACCTCGGTGAGCATTACGCGGCCGCCCATGCCCGTCATTGCGTCGCAGATGCGTCCAATGAGCGCGTTCGCCGTGATTCCGCTCATGCCGTCAGAACCGCCACACTTCATGCCCAGAACAATGTCCGTGAGAGGTGCATCCTCGCGCTTGAATTTTGAGGCGTAGTCGGCAAGCTCTTTGAGCAATTTTCGTCCCTGAGCCACATCGTCCTCGAATTCCTGCGTGACCATGAATTTGACGCGGTTTTCGTCGTATTCGCCCAAAAATCCCTGAAAATACGGAATGTTGTTTTCCTCACAACCCAAGGAAACAACAAGGACACCTCCCGCGTTCGGATGCTTCACCAAGTTAGCGAGAATCCGCGCCGTAGTCTCCTTGTCGCCGCCCATCTGGGAGCAGCCGTAGGGATGAGTCCATGTAAAGACCCCCTCAAGCCCGCCAGTCTCGCTGGGCTTTGGGTCGCCGCCGCAGAACTGGGCATTTGCCCATGCAGCCAAATTTTCTGAGATTTTGTTCACACAGCCGACAAGCGGCACAATCCAAATTTCGTTCCTGCTGCCAACTTTTCCGTCAGGGCGTTTGTACACCTTTACCGTCGGAACGTTCTTGCGAAGGCTTTCCGTATCTTTGTACCATGCGTCGTAAGCGGCTTTTGCCTTTGCCTCGTCATAAGAATAATCAAATTTCTCCGAGAGAAGCGTATGAATGTTGTGCGTATGCACATGGAAGCCGGTCTTGATTTCTTCCTTTGCCGCACCGATTGGATAGCCGTATTTGATGACCGGCTCATCTTTCTTTATATCTTTCAATGCAAATTTGTGACCAGCCGTAATATCTTCCTGCAACGTCACAGTCACTTCAGGAACATTGTCCATCGCCTCAAGCGTAACGGTCGTCCCCTTGCTCAACGGTTGAAGCGCAACGGCAACAACATCGGCAGAATTGATTCTGATAGCAATCTTGCTCATCTATACCTCCGTGGATTACTTCAAATTATAAATCGTATTGCCCAAAATGTCAGTAAAAATAGCGGAGCCAGTCACAAAAGACAAAGAAGATTTGAGACTAGTTCAAATATGTTCTGCACAAAAAAAACGGCCTCCCGTTCGGGAAGCCGTTATATCATGCAATTTGCGCTTTTGCCCAAATATACTAGTTAGTTGCAGAAACACCCAAGATTCTGTGGCCGTTTCCGTAGATGTAGTATTTTCCTTTCGGCGCATTCTTGTATGTGAGCTTGACCGGATCTTCGTCCTGGCTCAAGTTGTCAATTTTGACAATATAGTTCAATGAACCATCTTCATTCAAAGAACACAATGCAACGCAGCGAGATGGCTCTTTTGAACCGTTTCCTGCGACAGTAAGCTCAATGTCTGCGGCATCATCAATTGTAAGAGAATAAATGGCCTTTGGCTTTTTCTGAAGATTGTCGAATGTTGTTGAGCCACTATTGTTATGGTACAAAGCCGTGTACTTCTCGGTCTTCCACTTTGCCTCACCGCTCTCCAGAATAAATTTTCCGCCCTTTACCTTTGCTTTTGGCGCAACTTCGGTGGGTTTGTTGTATTTGAACATATCTTCACCGATTTTTGTTCCAGCCGGCTTTCCCTTTGAGAAATCATATACAGCGTTAACGCTTCCCGCTTTTGCAGGTTTTGCTCCACCGTCAGCAGATGTCTGTGCGAACAGCCCCCCCCCAATCAACAATGCAGCAGAAATAGCCAATACTTTTTTTAACATTTTTAATTCCTCCTTATGTGAAGCTGTACGCTTCGAAAAAATGTTATACTACGATTGTAGTTTACTAAAGGAAAAATCTTAATATCAAAAGATTACACGATTTTGTATTTTTCTGATATTTGCACCTTGCATCAAGCGCGGAGTTATTGCAAATAAGAAATTACAGCGGTGGTTGCACAAATTTGTATAAAATCTTTGTCTTTGTGCAAAATTGGTAAATTAAAAAGTAATCCATGAGCTGCTATCAGACAGTCATTTGCTTTTCGAATCGTGATTCCTTTTTTTCTAAGCGAGCGATACAA
>JAFPYB010000063.1 GCA_017412405.1 Treponema sp.
AAAAATGATACGTTTGAATCGCCGTTGAGCGTGTTGATGATGACATCAGGTTTTGTCTCCTTGATTTTTGCGATTATGCCGCCAAAATCAGAATGACCCATCGGAACGTATTCTTCGCCAAGACACTCGCCGTCAAGCTGTGCAAGCTGCGCCTTTATGATTCTGTTCGCAGTGTGGGGGAACACATAATCGCTTCCCACAAGGAAAAATTTCTTTCCGAAGTGCTCGATGCAATAATCAACGGCAGGAACAATCTGCTGGTTTGGAGACGCACCCATGTACATGATGTTGGGGCTTGCCTCCATCCCCTCGTACTGGACTGGATACCACAAAAGGCCGTACAGCTCCTCGAACACTGGCTTTACAGCCTTGCGGGCCGCGCTTGTCCAGCACCCGAACACAGTGGCAACCTTTTCTTCCTGCAAAAGCTCCCGCGCCTTTTCCGCAAAAACCTGCGGGTCGCTGGCACCATCGCACTTGACCGGCTCAATGAGCTTTCCAAGCACACCGCCCGCCGCATTTATCTCGGAGATTGCAAGAAGCTCCGCGTCACACACAGGATTTTCGCTTATTGCCATTGTTCCCGTGAACGAATGCAAAAGCCCAACCTTTACCACATCTTTGCTCTTCCCTTTGCAGCCAGAAATTGCGAAAACCGAAAAAGCGCACATAACGCCGAGCAAAAATCTTTTCATAATATAAATCCTCCTAAACGACTTCGTAGGTAGTCATCATTCCCTTTCCTTTTATATCACATTCGATGGGCGAAGTAAACTGAACATCAGAGCCGAGCAAATGCTCGTAGACGGCCTGGCTCACCCTGATATGCCCTGGAGAGCAGGCTGTCTCCATTCGGCTCGCCGTGTTCACGGTGTCGCCCCACACATCGTAGATGAATTTTGTCTTTCCGATTACGCCCGCCGTCACAGGCCCGCAGTTCAGCCCGATTCTCATGTTGAAATGAATCTTAGCCGTCCTGTTGTACGTCATCAAATCCTCGTACATTCCGCGGGCAAACTCAACCATGATACGCGCATGGTTCTCGTTGGGAGTCGGAACGCCGCAGGCAGCCATGTACGCGTCCCCAATCGTCTTGATTTTTTCCACGCCCATGCGCTTTGCCCGCTCGTCAAACAAGCTGAACAACGCATTGAGTGCGTCAACGACTTCTGCCGCCGTGTACCTGCTCGACGTTTTTGTGAAGCTCACAATGTCAGAGAAGAGAATCGTGACATCGGAAAAATTCTCACCGATTGAATGAACCTCGTCTTTCAGCTCGTCCGCAATCTTCTCAGGCAGGATGGCACGAAGGAGCTTTTCGGACTTGTCGTGTTCAGTCTTCAGCTCTGCAGTGCGTTCGTCCACGATTTTTTCAAGCCGTATGTTCTCAAGGCGCATAGCCCGCTGCTTCAAGTTGAACACGATGAACACAATCGACATTCCAAGGAGGAACACGATAATCCAGAACACGGGCATCTGGTAGAAATACGGCTTCTGCACGAAAAGCATTGCCTCCGCCTGCTCCGACATGAGGTCGTCGCCATTTATCGCATTCACCAGGAACGTGTGCTTTCCAGGATGCAGGTTCGTGTAGGAAACAATACGCCCCAGCGACGGCTCGCTCATCTCCTTCTCAAAGTTCGTGAGCTGGTGGGTGAATTTTATCCGTTCAGGCGCATCAAAGCTGATTCCCGTGAAGGAGATGTCAACACGCTTTGTTCCAGGCTTGAGTATGAACTCGTCGGAAACATTCGTGTACACGATGTTGTCGATGGTGACACTCTCGATGTGGACAAGCGGCGTAATCGGATTTTTCTTGACATTCACCGGATCGTAGACCGCAAATCCGTCAACCATCGGGAACCATATGCGCCCGTTTTTGTCGCAGATTGACATGGCGGTGGAAGTGGGGCCGTCGGAATCAAGACCATCGTTGCGCCCATAGTATTTCACATCCGCCGTAGCATTCTCACCCGATGCAACGCTCACAAGCTCTTCCGCCTTTATGGAAGCGATTCCGTAGTTGCTCGTGAGCCACACATACCCCGAACCGTCGCTCACGAGCTGGAACACCGAATCAGTCCCGATTCCCTGCTCCGAATTGATTCTCTCGTAGGACGTGGGTTTTCCATGCCCCGAGTCGAAGGGAGCGCACCTCGTTATTCCGCTTCCGCTGCAAATCCAGTATGCGCCGGAGGAGTCCTGAGTGATTTTGAAAATGACATTGCCCGTAAGACCGTCCTCCGACGTGATATGGGCAAAAATCGCCTCATTCTTCATCAAATACACGCCATCGCCGTCCGTGCCAATCCAGAAGACCCCGTTCTTGTCCTTGTATATGCACATGACGTATTCGTTCTCAAGACCGTCAATCTGCTTTATGTTCCGTATGCTCCCATCCGTGCGGATGATGCTCACCCCGGTCGTGGTTCCCACATAAATCTCGCCGGGGGACGACTCAATGGCGACACGGACTTTGTTTCCGGCAAGCCCCTCATCGGTTGACCAGCTTTTTATGCCGTCCTTTCCGTAGCGAATCTGCCCGGGCTTTGAATAGCAGCTCACAAGGACATCCCCGTTCAGCGCAATCTCCACATGGCGGATTCTAAGTCCCGAAGCGTACTCGGTGAGTTCGTTCGTCACGAACTGACCATTCTCGTAGCAGTACATTCCGTTGTCAGCACCAAGCCAGATTTTTCCGTCAAGCCCTTCGGCAATGGCATTCACCGTCGTCCCGATTTTCTTCACGACGAACCGCCCGTGGGTGAGTTTTCCGATTCCGTTCCTGTCGGTGGCAATCCACACGTTTCCTTCGCGGTCGCAGATGATTTTGTTGATTTTTGCATTCTCTAGCTCAGGTATGGTACACTCGTGGAACTGACCGTTTGAAAAAACGCACAAACCCTTCTCCGAGCCGAACCAGATTGTTCCGTCATTGCCCACATACGTCGCCCAAGTTGCCGTGCTGTCAAGGAAAGTGCCGGTCTTGACCGGGGCAACGTTACCGTTCCTGATGCGGAACAAGCCGTTCTCGCCCATGCCAATCCAAAAATCGCCCTTCAAGTCCTGCGTAATGGACGTGACAAAATAATTCCCGAATTCCTCAAGCTCGGGGCGCGTGCGGAAAAGCCCATCCGAGAACAGGAACAACCCCTTTTCGTTTGTGGTGACAAGCCAAACCCTGCCCGCCGTGTCAAGATAAAGATTCGTGGAGATGATTCCTTTTGAGACAGTTCCCGCCTGGAACTGCGGCGTGATAAGATGCTCGTTCGGCGTGAGGTAGACGACGCCTGCCGCAGTGCCAATCCAAATGTTCCCGAAGCTGTCCTCCACAATGGCACGAACAGAATTGTTCGGAAGTCCGTTCTGGGTTGTGTAGTGCCTGTTTCCGTCAGGGGAGATTTTTTGAACGCCCTCGTCGTTTGAGCCGACCCACAGGTTGCCCTTTGAATCCTCGTAAATCACCCGCACGGACGCAAATTTCAAATCGTTGTTCCGCGCCCGCTTCATTGTACTGAACCTAACGCCGTCAAAGCGGACAAGCCCCTCGTATGTCCCGATGTTCAAGTATCCGCCCGATGTCTGAATCAAATCGGTGGCAGTTGCCCCTGTAAGTCCGCCGAATGAATTCCAGTTTTGGTAAACATAATTGTCAAAAAAAGATTCTTCTGAAAAAACATGAAGCGATAGAAAAAAAAGCAAAGAAAACAAAAATCCCTTTTTCATGAAAAATAGTATAAATCCAAAAAGTAAAAAATTCCATCAAAAAGTTAAAAAGCCCAAATGCCGAATTTTAAAAGCACCTGTCATTCCGAACTCGTTTCGGAATCTCAACGCTGCAGATAGCGTAGATGCTGAAACTGTCATCCTGAACTTGATTCAGGATCAGCATGACTCTTACTTCCAGGACAGCCCCGCGCTCCAGACTTTTTTCGTTTGATTTCCGCTATTTACGAAAAGCCGCAATCTTCTTTATACTTGGGTGGCATGAAACTGTTCAATCGATTTTTGACCTTCCCGAAAATACGCGATTTTTTCAAAAAGAAGTGCATCCGATTCTTCCTTTGGGCGTGTGCGGCAGGTGCCGCCCTCATCGTTGCGATAAACGTGTACATTGTCCTGTATTCGCGCCACTACATCTACACGGAGCAAAAATCGGTTCCCAAAAGATACACTGCCATTGTTCCTGGCGCACGGGCATACCCAAACAACGTGATTTCATTCGTGTTCAGAGACCGCATTGCAGGCGGAATGGAGCTTTTGACAGCAGGAACAGTCCAGAAAGTGCTCGTCTCGGGAGACCACGGGCGCAAGAACTACGACGAAGTGAACTCCGCCCTCTCGTACATCAGGCAGATGTACGCCACGGACGACAGCCTTGTGTTCCTTGACCACGCTGGATTCTCCACCTACGAGACAATGTACCGCGCCCGCGACGTGTTCTGCGTGAAAGAAGCCGTCATAGTGACCCAGCCGTTCCACATGGCACGCTCCGTCTTCATCGCGCGAAAGCTGGGGTTAGATGCCGTGGGCTACATCCCCGAGGAAAAGAATCCATTCAGCCGCCGCACAAAGCAATACTGGCAGCTGCGGGAAAGCCTTGCACGGGTAAAGGCATTCTTCTCGGTGACATTCCACAAAAAGCCCACCTACCTGGGGTCAGAGATTCCAATTTCAGGCGACGGCCGAGCCACACGGGACTAGGAAAAATCGGCTATCCTAGCACAAATCGAAGAAGACACAACACGCAGAGGAACGCCACGTTCACCGCCGTGAACACCAGCAGATACCGCGCAGGCGACAAAAGCCCAAGCTTTTCCCGCTGGCCAGAATAAATCTTGAACGATATGAGGCTTGCAAGGGATGCCACCAGCGTACCAAGCCCGCCCACGTTCACGCCGACAAGGAGGCTTCCTGTGTCTTTCGCGAAGGGGTACAAAAGGAGCGTGGCAGGAACATTGCTTATGACTTGGCTGCAAATCGCGGAAAGGGCAAATTCATGGCCTGCAACCGCATTCTGCAGAATAGAGCGAATGGATCCAATTGACGCGATGTTTCCAGTAAATACGAAGAAAGCCGCAAATGTGAGGAGCAGCATATAATCAATCGAAAAAAGCGTCTTTCGGTCAAGGGCAATCAGGGCCGCAAAAACAACAAAAGCAGAAATCCACTTGGGAACGATGCGGAGAACACACAAAAGGCACAGAACGAACAATGCGCCGAACACAAGTTTTTTGGCGCGAAGAAGCAAAATCGATTTTTTTTCTGCCGATTCTTTATCTGAACCAGTTTTTTCGTCGATTGCACAGCTAGGGGAGAAATTTCTGCCCAAAGGGATGAAGAAAAACGACACGAGCAAAAGCGCAAGGCTCACAGCCGAATACAAGAGAATCACGCCCATGAAACTCAGTACGCCCACATTCATCTTTGAGAACAAGAACAGATTCTGCGGATTTCCCAGCGGGGTAAGCATACTGCCCGTGTTGGCGGCAACTGTTTCAAGCACCACCACAAAAAGCACTGTCTTTCCGCCCGCTCTCTTTCCCAAAAGCAGGAGCGAAAACGGAACGAATGTGAGAAGAGCCACATCGTTCGTGATGAACATGCTCGTGAAAAAACAGAGCAGGACAAGAAGCGCGCACACCCCGCGGCATGAATGGACGCGGGCGCACAGGACACGCGCCAAGGAATCGAACACGCCGCATCCACGCAACGAGCCGATTACGCCCATCAGCGCGAACAAGATGAAAAGCGTGTTCCAATCGATGTAATCAATATATGTGCGCGACGGCGGAACGAAAAACGCGCTCACCGCCGCACACAATGCCGCCACGCAAAACACTATTTCGTGGCGGATAAAGTCAATGATATTTTTCACGAAAGCGACGGAGTTTTTGCGAGGGATTTTGCAATCTCATCGTCGGTGGGGATGTAGTCGCTCATCCGACCGTCGTTGAACGCCTGATATGCGTACATATCGAAATAGCCTGTTCCTGTAAGTCCGAAGAGGATTGTTTTTTCCTCGCCGGTCTCCTTAGCCTTCAGAGCCTCGTCAATGGCAACCTTGATTGCGTGGCTGGACTCAGGAGCCGGAAGGATTCCTTCCACACGCGCAAACTGCTGCGCCGCGGCAAACACGCTCGTCTGTTCCACGGAACGGGCTTCCATCAACTTGTCGTCGTAAAGCTGCGACAAGATTGAGCTCATTCCGTGATAGCGCAACCCACCAGCGTGGTTGGGCGACGGCATGAACTCAGAGCCGAGCGTGTACATTTTTGAAAGCGGGCAAACGTGGCCAGTGTCGCAGAAGTCGTAGACGTACTTTCCGCGTGTAAGGCTCGGGCAGCTTGCAGGCTCCACGGCGATGAACTGGTAGTCAGCCTCGCCGCGCAGTTTTCTTCCCATGAACGGGGAGATGAGTCCGCCCAAGTTGGAGCCGCCGCCGGCACAACCGATGATGACATCCGGCTTGATTCCGTATTTGTCCATTGCCGTCATGGTCTCCAAGCCGATGACAGTCTGGTGCAGAAGAACTTGGTTCAAGACGCTTCCCAAAACGTAGCGGTAGCCGTCCTGCTTTGTGGCAGCCTCAACCGCCTCGGAAATGGCGCATCCCAAGCTGCCGCCCGTTCCCGGGAATTCGGCAAGGATTTTGCGTCCGACTTCCGTTGTCTCGCTGGGGCTTGGAGTGACTTTTGCGCCGTAAGTGCGCATCACCTCGCGGCGGAACGGTTTTTGCTCATACGACACTTTGACCATATACACCTGGCAGTCCAAATCAAAATAGGAACACGCCATGGAAAGAGCCGTTCCCCACTGGCCTGCCCCGGTCTCGGTCGTCACTCCGCGCAACCCCTGTTTTTTGGCATAGTACGCCTGGGCGATGGCGGAATTGAGCTTGTGGCTTCCGCTGGTGTTGTTTCCCTCAAATTTATAGTAGATTTTTGCCGGAGTCCCCAGCTTTTTCTCAAGGCAGTATGCGCGAACAAGCGGCGCAGGACGGTACATCTTGTAAAATTCGCGGATTTCATCTGGAATGGAAATGAACGCGTCAGTTTCGTTCAGCTCCTGCTTGACCAGCTCGTTGCAGAACACATGACCAAGCTCTTCTGCAGTACACGGCTTGTGCGTCGCAGGGTTCAAAAGCGGAGCGGGCTTGTTCTTCATGTCGGCACGGACATTGTACCAGCTCGTCGGAAGTTCGTTCTCGGAAAGATAGATTTTGTAAGGAATTTTTTCAGACATCACTTTCTCCACATCATAGTATGATTCATATATTTGGTACAGTTTCAAAAGTCCATGCGGACTTTTGAAATTGACTCGTTTTCATGGAAAAAGTATAAAATCGATTTAGAAAATACGCAACCGCCAAGACAATCACCCAATTACATATAAATGCAAAAATCGCTATAATCCTCACATGAAGACAAAAAATTTTCTCTCCACAATCTGTTCGGCTTACAACTCGGTAAGCCTCATTCTCCGCATTATC
>JAFPYB010000064.1 GCA_017412405.1 Treponema sp.
ATTTGACGGAGCCGATGTATGTGGAAAATCAGGAGAAGTTTTACAACATGGTGGTCTCGGGCTTCGTTTCGGACTGCGAGCCGGATGAGCTTTTGAAGAAAATCCACGGGATTGAGGCAGCGCTGGGACGTGACCGAAGCCGGGAAATACGGAACGGTCCCAGGTCAATCGATATCGACATAGAGCTGTTCGGCAATCGCACTGTTGCCTCCCCAACGCTTCAAATACCGCATCCCCGAATATTGGAGCGGGCGTTTGTCCTTGTTCCCATGATGGAGATTTTGGAAAAAAATGCCGATTCTAAACGATATGAGGAGTTTTTTTTCGTCGCAAAATCGCTTGGTACGGGAGGCGTGAAAAGAATCTTCCGTTTTTAGGGGCAGTATGAGCGAAAATCAAGTGCAGGGCGAGGATGCCAAAAAAGAAAAGCGGACGTATAAAGTCGGGGAGTTTGAAGGTCCGCTTGATTTGTTGTGGGCATTGATTCACGAGAAGAAAATAGATTTGTATGATATTCCGATTGTGGAGATAACGGAGCAGTTTTTGGAGTATCTTGATTTTGCGGCATCCGTGGAGCTTGGGGATTTGAGCGAGTTCTATGCGATGGCGGCAAAACTCATCTATATAAAGACGAAGATGATGCTTCCGCTTGACAACGCGGTTGACGAAGAACTTGATTTCGACGACCCCAGGGACGAGCTTGTGGAGCGGCTGATTGAATACCAGAAATTCAAGAAGCTTTCTGCGCTCATGGAAGAAAAAGAGGATTTGAACGAATGGAATTTTGAGCGCAAGAAGATTCGTCGTGCAGTTCCGGAAGAAAGCCGGGAGGATATTTGGGAGAAAGTCGATACATGGAATCTGCTTGACCAAATGCAGAAGATGTTCAAGAATCTCATCTCATCGTTCAACGATTCGCGTGTCCTTGACATGAACGAGGAAATTTCCGTGAACGAGAAGAAGACGCTTATGGTCGAATTCCTTGAAGAGCGTGGGGAGTGCTATTTTTCGGATTTGATAGTCCGCGCTGGGAGCAAGCTCGATGTCATATGTGCGTTCATGGCGGTTCTTGAGGCCGTAAAGGAAAAGCTCGCGGAAATTTATCAAAATAGATTGTTTGGAGATATTAAGATATGCCCATACAAGGCAGCATAGAAGAAGAAATTGTGCAGTCCGAGGGGAATGTTCCCGCGAACATCGAAAAAGAGGCAGGGCTTGTGGAGACTGTCCTCTTTTTGGAAAGCGAGCCGCTATCCGTCGATGTCATTTCCCATATAGCAAAAATTTCTGCGGATATTGTGGAAGACTGCATCGGTGTGCTCAGGGAAAAATACGCGGCCGACAACTCGGGACTTGAAATCACCCAGATTGCTGGAGGCTGGATTCTTACGCCCAAAAAGGAAAACTGGGAGGTTCTCAAGGAAAAATATGGGAACAGGAGCGAGGGAAAGCTTTCGCGCTCGGCTCTTGAGACGCTTTCCATAATCGCGTACAAACAGCCTGTGACCAGGGCGGAGATTGAGCACATCAGGGGTGTTTCGCCCGACAACATGATTCGGATGCTCATCGAACGCCAGCTTATTCAGGAAGTCGGAAAAAAGAACGATGCTCCTGGAAAACCGGTTCAGTTTGGTACGACGAAGGAGTTCTTGAAGTTTTTCAAGCTCAATTCCATTGCGGAGCTTCCACGACTCGACGAAAACGAAGAAGAGAGGTTTGTCCTTGCCCGCTGATTCAAATGTCGTTCGCTTGCAGGCTTTCCTTGCGCATTGCGGTGTGGCAAGCCGGAGGGCAAGCGAGAAAATTATTACGGATGGCAGAGTCCAAGTGAACGGAACCGTTGTGACGGAACTTGGGACAAAAGTTTCTCAGGACGATGTTGTGCTTGTTGACGGAAAGCAGATTTTTGTCGAGGAACACAAGCGGTATGTGCTTTTGAACAAGCCCGTCGGTTATGTGTGCACGCAGTCGGACGAGAAGGGCAGGCAGACTGCTGCAGGCCTCCTGAAACGCGCGTATTCCGAGCGATTGTACAACGTGGGGCGGCTTGATATGTTCTCCTGTGGAATCATTCTTTTTACGAACGACGGAGATTTTGCGAAGCGGCTTTCACACCCCAGCGCGGAAGTGGAAAAGGAGTATATTGTAACATCGCCAATGCCTTTTCCCAGGGAGCTTGCCGAAAATTTCAAAAAAGGTGTCCGCGTTGACGGTGTGTTTTACAAGGCGAAGGATGCCGAGGAAATGACTCCGCGAAAAATGCGCATTGTCCTTGTGGAGGGAAAAAATCGGGAAATCAGGCGGGTTTTTTCGGATGCCGGTGTTGCAATAAAAATGCTGAAACGCGTGCGAATTGGAAATATTCTCATCGGTGGCTTGAAGCCCGGTGAATTCCGCGATGTGACGGAGGATGAGCTGGATGGCCTCCTGTCGCTTTGCAAAAATTAGGAGACGTGGCAAAAGTGCTTTGTGTGCTTTTTGTTCAACCGCTGATGCGGAGTTTTTATTAGGAGATGTATATGATTATTGCTATTGACGGCCCTGCGGGAACAGGAAAATCAACAATCGCTTCGATTATTGCCAAAAAATTGAACATAACGTATCTGAACAGCGGAAGTTTTTATCGGGCGTTGACGCTGGCATTGAATGAAACCGATATCGACATTTCGGATGTGGATGCCGTTCTCGATTTTTGCAGGAAGCAGAAGCTGGATTATGTTAATTCGCGGCTTGTTTTGAACGGAACGGACGTGGAGGACAGCCTTCACAATGACGCGGTGAGCAAGCGTGTTGCCCAGGTTTCTTCCATTGTTCCAGTCCGCCATCTCGTGAATGAGCGGATGCAGGAAATCACAAAAAGCCAGAGCATCATCTGTGAGGGGCGCGACATGACTACGGTGGTGTTCCCCCAGGCTGAGTACAAGTTCTATCTGGACGCATCCATTGATGTGCAGGCGGAGCGGCGGTTCAAGCAGGGCGTGAGCAACATGACCCTTGAAGAGGTTCGGGAGTCGATTCGCAAGCGGGACGAAATCGACAGGAACAAAGCCGAGGGGGCGTTGAAAAAGGCTGATGATGCTTTCTATATCGACACTTCTGACTTGACTATTGACAAAGTTTGTGAAATAATTATAAGCAAAATTAAATTTTAAGGGTTATTTATGGCACAGATGGAAGTGGAAAATAATGAAACTCCAAAGAGTTCATTGCAGACACAATTAGAGGAGTCTTTGAACAGTTTTAAACCGTTGGAAGATGGGCAACTTGTTACTGGTTCTGTAATTCAGGTTACGGACGAGCTTGTATTTATTGATATTGGTTATAAGTCGGAAGGAAAAATTCCTGTCTCTGAATTTGCGGGAAAACTGCCGTCTGAAGGCGAAGAAATCACGGTTGTTCTTGTAAAGCTGGAAGGAAAAAATGGGCCTGAGGTTTCTTTTGCAAAGGCGCGGGCAAAACAGCTTTGGAAGGATTTGAGAAAGGCAAGCGACGAGAAGCAGCCTGTTGAAGGAAAAATCGAAAAAGAAGTGAAGGGCGGTTTCGATGTCAGCTTGGGTGGTGATATTCATGCGTTCCTCCCAATAAGCCAGTCTGACAGCCAGAAAGTGGAGAATCCTTCAAAACTTATCGGTCTTGTTTCAAAATTCTACATCGAACGGTTGTATTCCGAGAACAAGCAGAATATTGTCGTAAACAGACGGAAATATCTTGAGGAAACTGTGGAAGCAGCCCGCGAAAAGTTCTTCGCCGAGACACAGGTTGGCGCGACGGTAAAAGGAACTGTGAAGAGCTTCACGAGCTTCGGCGCGTTCATCGATATTGGTGGCTTTGACGGATTGCTCCATATCAACGATATGAGCTGGGGGCACGTTACCCGTCCAAAGGATTTTGTCAAGAAAGGTCAGGAAATCGAGCTTAAGGTAATTCGCCTTGATCCTGCTGAAAAAAGAATCAATCTTTCGCTCAAGCACTTCACGGAAGATCCGTGGGTTCACTTTGAGGAAAAATTCCACCTCAAGGATATTGTTGAGGGAACTGTCACAAAATTGACTGATTTCGGCGCATTCATCGAGCTTGAAGAAGGAATCGAGGGATTGGCGCACATCTCAGAATTCAGTTGGACTAAGAAAATCAACAAAGCTTCCGATGTGGTGAAAATCGGCGACAAGGTAAAGTGCATGATTCTTGGTTACGATATTCAGGCCGGAAGAGTTTCTCTTGGCTTGAAGCAGGTGACTGAGAATCCGTGGGACACAATCGCGGACAAATATCCGGTTGGCTCAACGGTTCACGGAAAAGTTGTCAAATTCACAAACAACGGTGCGTTTGTTCAGCTTGAAGAAGGAATCGATGGCTTCTTGCGCGGCGAGGACATTTCTTGGACGAAAAAAGTTAAGCATCCTGGAAGCGAACTTCAGGAGGGACAGGAAGTTGACGTTAAGATTCTTGACGTTGATGCTGCTGCTCATAGAATTACAGTTGGTATCAAACAGCTTACAGAGAATCCGTGGATTAAGTTTGCGGAGGAATACAAGGCTGGCTCTACGCTTGAGGGCGAAATCACATCAATTACTGAGCATGGCGTGTTTGTAAAAGCTCCGTGCGGTGTTGAGGGACTCGTAAACAAGTCTAATTTGAGCGACGACAAGGACGTTCCTTTCGAGGAAGCTGTCAAAAAGTACAATGTTGGCGACAAAATCAATGTGTATGTTGTCGATGTTAGCGTTGAGCGTGAGCGTGTTGCGTTCTCTGTAAAGGAATTCAAGAAGGCTCAGGACAGAAAGGAGATTTCAAAGTATATGGCTTCATCTGCTGATGATGACAACGAGTCATATAATCCTTTCGCAGACGCTTTGAAGAAGAACTAATTTAAATTGATGAGAGAAGTTGATTCTTTTGATTCAAAACAATTGAAATCTCTCATCGAAGAAATTTGTCATTTACATTCGAGTCTTAACGAGAGAGAGTCATTGCTCCTTCAAATTGTGAAGTCGGCAGTGGCTCTTCTTCTTTGTGAAAATGGCTCTTTGTTTTTGACCGATTCTGTTACGCACAAGACTGTATGTGTGTGCGCATTCTCTGCATCTGGCGGGGATGATGATTCCAAAAGGAATGCTGGTGAAAGCACAATTGCGGAATGGGTTGTTCAAAACAAGGAAAAACTTGTTTTTCACAATGAGGCATCGAACAAGGCGTTTTTTTCTTCTGCCCATGCAAATGACTGTGCGCTTTACTCCAATGTGCTTGCGCTTCCTTTTTGGTGCGGCGGGACGTGCTTGGGGGCGCTGGTCTTGTTCCGGAAAAACTGGGATAAGCCTTTCAGAAAAAGTGAATGCGAGTTCTTGGATTTTTTCTTGAAAGCCGCTGGGCAGATATATGCGAACGTAACTGCCTGTTTTGCGGACAAGCAGGTGTGTTCCATGCTGCTTGGTTCCAAGCGGGATGGCGAAGACATATTGTTGGCATTTGATTCCTTGTCCGATACTATGCGTGTCATTGACGAGATTGCAAGGACCAACACCATTGTCTCAATCTCAGGCGAGGCTGGCGTGGGGAAGGAGTTTTTCGCGCGGAATATCCACAAGAAAAGTCCGCGGTGCAAGAACTCGTTTGTTGTGTTCAACTGTGCTTTGGCTGATGTTCATCTGCTTGAAGAGGCGTTTTCCAGCGCGGATGGGGGCACATTGTTCCTTGATGGCGTGGAGAGGCTTTCACGCCAGATGCAGGAGCGGCTCTTTGAGTTCATAAAGAATCATTCCCTGTGTTCTCCCGAGACCGGGGGAGTTCGGGTGTGTGACGCAAGAATCATTGCATCTTCTGGCAAAGACCTGCTGGGGTTAGTCTCGGACGGTTCGTTCATGACAGACTTGTATTACCGGCTGAGTGTTTTTCCGCTGAACATTCCGCCGCTTCGGGAACGGAAAGCAGATATCCCGCTTTTTGCCGACTTCTTTTTGCGGAAGTGGAGCGCACAAATGCACAAGAAAATCAGCGGATTCTCCAAGGAAGCGATGAATGTGCTGGTTTGCTACTATTGGCCTGGAAACGTCCGGGAGCTTGAGAATGCCGTTGAGCGTGCGTGCATCAAGAGCAGCTCGGATTATATTCAGGTTGATGATTTTGGCGGGGATTTCTTCGGCAATAATTTTTCCGATGAGGACATTGAGATTGTCGCGGAAGAGATTTTCCACGAGGAAAAAGACAAGACACTGAGGAATGCCATGGTGAAATTCAAGTCTTTCTATGTGAAGAAAGTGCTGGTGGAACATGGCTGGAATCAAACGCAGGTTGGAAAAGTGCTCGGAATCCAACGAACATATGTTTCCCGTTTGCTTAAAGACCTTGATTTACGATAGAATAGAGAAAGTAAAATTGTAGGAGTGAAAAAATGAGTGATAAGAATGAGACGGTGACGCTTGAGACCACGTTGAGCAATATGCTCGTGAAATCGCGCAAAGTCGTTACTGGTATTGTTATTGCTGCTGTCGTTGTTATCATCGGGATAATTATTGGTATTACTGTTCATGCAAAGGCTGTTGAATCAGGAATTGAGCAGGTTGATACCATTTATTACGTCCTTACGAAAGATGTGTCCGATTTGGACGATGCCGGTGTTGCCGCCCGCTATGACGAGGCTTCGGCAAAACTTGAGCCGCTTGCAAAAAAATCTGGTGTCGTAGGACTTCGTGCATCCATGCTGCTTGCCGAAATCAATTTTGGCAAGGGTGATTTTGAGAAAGCTATGAATCTGTGGATTTCTGCCGCAAACGCAAAGAAAAATGCCTATACGTCGTATTATTCGTTCTACAATGCGTCCGTGTGCGCGGAAAATTTGAACGATGCTGAGAAGGCCGTTTCATACATGAACAAGGCTTGCGAAAGCGATGATTTTGTTCTCATCGACAAGGCTTTGTTCAATTTGGGACGCTTGAACGAGTCAAAAAATGATTTTGCCGCGGCAAAAGCTGCGTATGAGCGCGTGAACGACATTCATCCGGACTCAAACTGGGCCAAGCTGTCAAAGTCACGTCTTATCGCCCTCAAATCATCAGGAAAAATCCAGTAGACAAAACATGATGAAAGCCCCGGCAACGACAAAAAAGCGTTCTCTTTTCCTGTTGTTTTGTCTGGGCTTTTTTTGCGCCTGCGGGCTTGATGAGGTAACGTATGTTTCCGAGCCGTCCGTCACGAGCAATAGTCCGCTTTATTCAAATTCCGACTATTTGACATGGTACAGCGATTTTACGACTGCCGAAACGGACCAGTCGTCTTCGTTCATCGGTACCAACGTGTATTACAAAATCTACAACAATTATTCCACGCTCGTTTCCCAGCGGAATTCCATTCTTGCGGTGAACACGGCTTCAAACAGCTCTTCCGCCGCAACGCGAATGATTGAGTCGTACACGTTCCAGCCGCTTGGAACGAACCGGGGGTCGGACACGGTGTTTGTCACGAACGGAAACTCAAATCGGAGAATCAGGATTCGGCTCAAAACGTACAAGGGCAACGAATCATACACGGGCACCGATATGTACACGCGGCGTGCTTGTGTCATCGGCGGAAAATTCGGCACAGATGGCTCTTTTGTTCCATATAGGAACGGAAATTCAAAATCATTCGATTTTTTCAACGATGCCAACAACAATGTTTCTGACCCGACAAACACCAACGTGGAGCCTAGCATTGGAGACGCGGACTACAACCACAATTCTTCTGCCTCCGAATCCAACACTTACTATGTGCAGATGTTTGCCGTTGGTGTCGTGTTCGATGCCAACACCCTCGCAAATTCCTACAGCCTTGTCCTGGACTTGGGGTCTGTGCCAATCAGAAAGGGAAACTGATGGCGCAAAAAAATCAAAAAAAATTGGCAAAGTGCTTGACCTTTTTTTTGA
>JAFPYB010000065.1 GCA_017412405.1 Treponema sp.
CTGGAAGTCGGCGGGCATATCCTTCAAGTCGGACGAAATCATGTGGTTCTTCACGATGTCGCTCGTCAGGTCGAACCAGAAATTCGACAGCGCGTTTAGGACTTTTCCCTTGTCGGAAATGTCTGTGGGCAGGATGACATCGAAGGCGGAGATTCTGTCCGTAGTGACGATGACCATTCGTCCGTCCTCAAGATCGTACACTTCGCGGACTTTTCCGCTGATGATTTTTTTCATAGCAAAACTCCTGATTGCTTTGTTCTTCGCTCACCAATTGGACGTGTCGGGAAACTGGTGGCGGGCCACTCTCTTTTCCGAACACGAACCAAAGCAAATGCCTTTCCGCAGGGCTTGTACCGTGGGAAAGGCGCGAACCTGCTCGGAAAACGCCGTGGCTTTCAGAACAGGCCTATTTTTCACTCATGCGCCGCGACGCATGCTGAGAACTCATCGACGGAAGCGGTGCAGCCGTTCGCTGAAAGGAATTCCGCGAGCTTCCCGCTGTCCGTCGCCTCTTCTAAGGCTTTCTGCAATCCTGCATCTGCCTTGACCTTTTGATAAAATTCTTCTGCATTCATAATTTACTCAGTATATCATAAATTTCATTTTGGTATATCCTAGAAAAACACAGAATACGGAAAAAATTGCTTTTTCGTCATGACCCGATGTGCGGTTTCCTGCGGGAAAATTTGCAGGACTTGAAACAGTCTCTAATGTATAGTATTAAAAAAAAATCAATCGGACTATC
The DNA here is from genome assembly GCA_017412405.1 of Treponema sp. Classification (GTDB taxonomy): domain Bacteria; phylum Spirochaetota; class Spirochaetia; order Treponematales; family Treponemataceae; genus Treponema_D. The sequence goes on from JAFPYB010000065.1 coordinate 746, forward strand.
ATTGTTCCATTGTGTTATACCGGTATTCGACAGATAAACATGGAAGGCCTGTCAAGAAGGCGATAATTTATACAAAAGAAGAACATAAAATTCCCAGGGAACTCGTTGACCCCAACGCGTGCTGGATTGTCGAGCATCTCAAGAACTGTGGCTACGAATCGTATATTGTTGGCGGGGCCGTTCGCGACCTCATTGTGGGGAAAAATCCAAAGGACTTCGACATAGTTACGGCGGCAACACCGTCAAAAATCAAGAAGCTTTTCAGGAACTCCCGAATCATCGGGAAGCGTTTCCGCCTGGTGCACGTTTTTTTCGGCGAGAAGATTTTTGAGGTCTCCACGTTCCGTTCAATCAAGAGCGGCTCCGTGGGCAACGACTTCGGCACGATGGACGAGGACGTTCTCCGCCGCGACTTCTCGCTCAACGCCCTGTACTACGACCCAATCAAGGAGCAGGTGGTGGACTATGTGGGCGGCGTGGAGGACATCAAGAACAAGGTGTTGAAGCCCGTCATCCCGCTGGACAGAATCTTCGTGGAGGACCCTGTGCGCATGATTCGCGCCGTCAAGTTCTCCGCCACGCTGGGAATCAAGATTCCGCGCTCCATCAGGCACAAAATCAGGAAGAACGCCCATCTTTTGGAGGAAGTCTCGCCGTCGCGCCTGACGGAGGAGCTTCTGAAAATCATAAACGGCGGGCACGCCTTCGAGATTGTCACTGCCGCGCTGGAAAACGACATCTACATGTACCTGCAGCCCTCGGCGAACGCGCTCATGTACGAGAAGAAGGAGTTCGAGGAGAGCTACATGAAGCACCTCATGGACTTGGACAAGCTCAATTCCACGCAGCCCGACGCGCGGCTGGGTAAAAAGCTCACGTTCATGATAAGCGATTTCATATCGTCCCTCACGGACTGGAAAAAGGAGATTGACGCAAAGACCGCTTCCGGCGAGCTTTACACAAAGACGTGGAACCAAGTCCGAAATTTCGTCCTCCCCATGAACCCGCAGCGCACCGAGCTTGAGTACGCCATCAAGGAGTCTCTCACGCACCTCGGCGTGTCCGTCAAATTCCCCAAGAAACGGACGCGGCGCACCCAAGTCGGGCAATAAGTCCCGAGGGTCAGGGCAGGTTCCAGGGCTGTTCCCGGAATGAAAATCCGCAATCATTTTTTCTCAAATTCAACTAAAAATTTCACGTTCCGATAATGATAATGATGAAAAATATAGTTGTTCTTTACGCAGGTTCCGTTTCGGGATTTGCTTTCGATAAGTGTTTCGGCGGAAGCTCCGCATTCGACCGTGCCCTTGCGTGGGCACAAAAGCATGGGGACAGGACGTTCGTGCTCGCATCCGAGAACCCGGCGTTGGATTTTGCCGCGGCGGAGAAGTCCCCGTCCGTGCAGCTCGTTAGAAAACCGTTCTGGACGAACGCCGACGTCGCCTCGGAGATTTCCGCGCTGTGCAGGAAGAATGACGCGCCTTTCGCGCTCTTTTCCTGGGCCGACACCCCGTTTCTGAGCGGCGGCATAACCGAAGAGCTTGTGCGGGAGCATACCGAGTGTCTTTCGGAATACACCTTCGCCGACGGATTCCCATACGGAATCGCGCCCGAGGTCATAGACGCGGGTACGGCGGGTATAGTGGCGGCGCTTGCTGCGGACACACAAAAGTCGGTTGGTGAGAGAATCGCCTCCAGGGACGGGCTTTTTTCAATCATGAAGGGCGACATCAACGCGTTCGAGATTGAGACGCTCATCGCCGACAAGGACTACAGGCTCCTTCGCCTTGAGTTCGAGTGCACGACGAAAATCAATTTCCTTGCGTGCAGGAACCTCTACGATTCGTTCTGCGCCCAGAATGGGGCGGACAGCATTGACGTGGCGGACGTGTACCGGCTGTGCAACCTGGCGGAAAAAAAAGTGTCCGTGCAGAAGACCGTCCCTGCGTTCTACAACGTGCAAATCACTAAGAGGACGCGGCACAACATCGTCTACAATCCGCAAAGCCCGCTTCTTTTTGGGGACGGCGACATGACGCTGGAGGATTTCAGGAAGCTCGTGGGAAAAATAAGCGCGTTCTCGGGAAAAGCCGTCGTCTCGCTTTCGTGTTTTGGAGAGCCGCTCCTCCATGCTGATTTTGCCGCTTTCGCCAACGAGGTCTTGGCGCACGACGGGCTTTCGCTCCTTGTGGAGACGGACGGAATCGGTGTGGACGGGAATGTGCTGGACTCAATAGACAAGGAAAGGGCGCAGGGAAGAATCGACTGGATTGTGCTGTTGGATGCGGCTGAATCCGCGCTTTACGCGAAAATCCACGGCTGTCCCGAATCGGATTTCTCCCGCGCCGTGAATGCGGTTCCTCTTCTGGAGTCAAGGTTCCCTGGCCATGTGTGGCCGCAGTTCGTGCGAATGAAGATGAACGAGCACGAGCTTGAGGGCTTCTACAGGTTCTGGAAGGAGAAGGAAAATCCGTCCGGAGGGAACCTCATCATCCAGAAGTACGACCATTTCTGCGCTCTTTTGGGGGACGAGAAGGTGGCTGACTTGTCGCCGCTCAACCGCATTCCGTGCTGGCACTTGAAGCGCGACATGACAATCCTGTGCGACGGGACTGTTCCAATATGCCGCGACCAGTTCGACACGAGGGCCGGCAACGCGTTCGAGGAGGAGCTGGGCGACATATGGAAGAGAAACGACGCTAATCTTGAGCTTCATTTGGCTGGCGGCTATCCTGATAAGTGTAAGGTGTGTGATGAATACTATACCTTTGTATTTTAACGAGCGTCAGGTAAACACCACGATTTTGGGCGGAAAGGAAAAATCGCCGAACATAAAGATGAACGTGGCGGCAGTTGTCCTGAACGCAAGCTGGAGCGACTATCGGGCAAACATCATAGATTCTCTGGTGATATGCGGCTTCCGTGAGATTATTTCCGTGGAGACTGCGGCGGAGAACTACAACCTTGAGGATTTTTCAAGGCGGTACCCCTTTGTGAAATTCGTTTTCCCCTTGGAAAAATGCACGGACGGGGACTTGATAAACATCGCCGCGGCTGAGTGCGATTCGGACTATTTCATTGTCCTCAGGGACTCGCTCAAGTTCGCGACGAACCTCCTCACGCCCACGCTCTTCCAGCAGATAACGGAGGAAAAGCCGTTCTGCGTGACCCCGCGTCTTTTGGGTCCCAAGAACCTTTCTTTCCCGATTGTCTTTTCGCCGGACGTGGAGAAGTCGCTTCTGAAGATTGAGGCCACATCCGTCGTTTCTGACGGGGAATCGAACTTGTACCCCTTCGATTTCCTTGCGCTCTACGACAGGACGAAATTCATCGATTTGGGCGGGTTCGACTACACGCTCACGTCGTCGTACTGGCAGAATCTTGACCTTGCGTTCCGCGCGTGGCTGTGGGGCGAGAAAATCGTCCTTTCCACGGCGTTCAGCCTGGTGTACGAGAAAAAAATTCCTGAGATAGACTCCAGTCCGTGTCAGGCATCCAACAGATTTTACTTGAAGAACTTGCTCCCGCGGTTCGAGACCGACCACGCCTTCATTCCGGCGTCGTCTTTCTTCGTGTTCTCGCTCCGCTCGTCATGCGGGGTATTCGAGTCCGTGAACCAGTTCAGGGAGGCACGGCTGTGGACAGAAAAAAACAAGTATCGGTTCAAGCGGGATGCTCTGTATCTCGTTGAGAACTGGAGGTGAAACAACATGACGATTCTCGCTGTTCAATGCAGATTATCTTCGAGCCGGCTTCCGGGAAAGGCCCTGCTTCCGCTGGGCGGAAAGACCGTGCTTGACTGGACGCTTTCCGCCATGAGGAAAGTGCCGGCCGACGCATATTACGTTGCGACGGACGAAAGTTCGTACCAGGCACTTCTGCCGTTCTGCGAGCGCAACGGATTTTCGGTGTTCAAGGGACCGCTGGAGGATGTTCTGGAGCGGTACTGCCTATTGATAGAAGAGACGGGGGCGGACACGGTGATACGCGCCACCGCCGACAACCCGTTCCTGTTCTACGAGGCCGCAATAGAGCTGTGCGAGCAGTATCGGCAGCGGAGCGAAACGTCCAAGTGCGACTACATCACGTTCACGTCTCTTCCCCATGGAAGCGGCGTTGAGATGTTCAACGCGAAGTCGCTCCTTGAGGCCCGCAATCGCACTGATTCCGCATACGACCACGAGCACGTGGGGCCGAGCCTCTACAACCACCCGGAGTCTTTCGAGAGCGTCATGCTCCCCGCGCCTGAGCAGTGGAGCCATCCTGAGTACCGCACGACTATAGACACTCCCGCAGATTACAGGCGCGCGCTAGCCATTGTGCGGAACGTGTCGGGCGTTCTCAAGGAGCCGGTGTCCCAGCCGTACACGGCGCAGCAGATTCTTTCGGCGTTCTCCGATTCCAGCGTCATGCGCCCGGTGCTCACCGTTCCCTGCGTCAAGAAGGGGAAGGGGACGGGGCACTTGCGCCGCTGTCTTTCCGTGGCTCTTTCCATCGGGGCCGACGTGTACATTCCTGAGAACAGCGGGCTTGAGGAGCTGGACGAGATTGTTTCGGATGCCAAGAACAGCGGGCTTGAAAGCTGGCAGATAATCCGCGCTCTTCCCAAGAAGGGCGACTACTCCATGGTGCTGACGGACGCTTTCGCCCTGGAGCGCGACATGGCCGTGCGCCTTGCCGAAATCGCGCCTGTCTGCGCAATAGACGAAGGCTCTCTCAACTCGGATTTGTGCGACTTCCTCATTGACATCATTCCGTCGTATGGAATATCCCGCGCCGCCAACTTGACCGATCCGACGTTCGTCACGCTTCCCAAGAACAAGCGGCTTTCACCGCGCCCCTTCGAGCTGAAGGAGATAAAGACATTGCTGGTGACGGTGGGCGGCGAGGATCCTGCTGACCTTGTGGTTCCCACTTGCATCGCGCTTTCCGAGGTGTTCAAGAATAATTCGGAGCTGAAAGCCACCGCAATCGTGCAGGACGTGGAGGCTGCAAAAAATCGGCTGC
>JAFPYB010000066.1 GCA_017412405.1 Treponema sp.
ACAGGCGAGCTTTACAACCACAAGGATGCCCAGGGCTTCATCACCCTCTTCGGACTTCCTCTTAAAGTCCGCGCAATGATGGAGCAGAAAGTAGGCGAGGGCAGGGCAATCGCTGAAAGCAAAAACTTGAAGAAACGACCCACAGAGTAAAAAAAACGAATTCTGCCTATGAGCAGATTTCTCGGGGCTGTCCTAGAAGTAAGTGTCATGCTGAACTTGTTTCAGCATCTACGCTATCTGCAGCGTTGAGATTCCGAAACGAGTTCGGAATGACACAGCTAACTAAACTTTTTGGACGGCCCTTTTTTTACGCCAAAATCACCATGCGTCCCAGTTCGTCAAGGATTTTTCCCAAAAGCTCAAAACTTTCAGGCATTACAGAAAAGAAATTGTCCATTTCGGTGTGAAAAAGCCGCCATGTGAACGGGATTTTTTCCTTGTATTTCATCATTTCGATTTTTATGTCTGTGGAGCATTTTTCGCCGTAGTGCATGTCGCAGTTAAGGACGATTTTTGAAAGATTCTTGTCTGCCATGAGGTTTTTATAGTACAATGTTGCCTCTTCTTTTGGAAGAAACGTGATGACCACCGCGGGAACGCCCTGGGCAAGGAAACCGGCATTGTCGCTGTATGGCATGGGAAGGCTCATCCATGAGTTCGGGCTTGTTTTTTGTAGCAGTTCCTCAGCGCGTTTGTACAAGCCAAAAAAAGATTTCTTGAAGTCGGTGGAGGTTTTTGACAGAAGCCCCGCCTGTCCCAAGATTGCCACCGTGCCGCGCCCGCAGCTGTCAAAAACATAAACTTCGTCTTTTGCGATTCTGTTCTGCTTTAAATAGGCGGCAAGGGCGAACGCACCCTGCTCGGATATTCCGTTTGCGCCAAGCTCCTCGCCGTCTGTGAAAAAAATGCGCACGTTGTGGGCTTTTTGGAGCTTGGAAAGGCGCACCGCAAAATCAGCCACGGCACAATTTGCCGCGGAATTGTCGTTTGCGCCCGGCACGCCTGGCACCCTGTCGTAATGGCAGACGACTGTTTTTGTCCTGAACGTGGGGTCGTAGGCGGACGGCGGGAACTGGACGGAGATGTGCTTTTTTTCGCCCAGCTCGATGACGTTCGTTTCCACGCCGTTTTCTTTCAGGTAGTTTCTGAGAAAAGACAGTCTGTCGCAATCGAGATTGATGTATTCGATGAATTGCTCCGAAGAGAACATGATATGATTATCGGCATATTTCTTTGCCCAGAGCGTCCCGCAAGCTGACAACATCCTCCACGGAAAGCCCGATTGCTTTTGCGATTTGCTCTGGCGGGAGAACATTCATTCTGAGAAGGTTCTTTGCAGCCTCGACCGCTTTCTGCCTAGCCCCCTCGTCAAACGCCATATGCCGCTGGTGTTTGATTTCCTGATCCCATGTCATATAGTACTTCCTCCATCCGGCGTTTTTCTTGGCGCGGGCAACCTTCTGCTCTATGATTCGGGTGAAATCGTCTTCGGCAGCCTTTCCGCACAGGAACTTGAAAAACGCCCTCTCTTCGTCAGAACCCATCTTATCATAATCCGAAGCGTTGAAAAAGACTTTGTACGCCCCGTCGCAAAGACGC
>JAFPYB010000067.1 GCA_017412405.1 Treponema sp.
ATCAGACGCGCCTTTTTCTTTTACATAGTCAATCAGAAGATGAAGAATTGCGTCCCCTTCGTCCGCGACAAGACGGTAATATTTTCGCCGCCGTGCTGTTTTGAGTGCGCGGGACAAGGCTTCAAAGGCAAGCGGCTTTTCTTCCGCGCGGTAAAATGCTGTAGCAAGGAGCAGATCCAGCTCGCACAAGTCCATGTGCCGCTTTCCTTTTTCGAGCAGGGGGCGGAGTTTTTCGGCAAGAGCCACGACAGCGGTGTATTTTTTGTTCACGATGTAGCAGCGCATTTTGACCATGTAGCGGTAGAGGTCGAGCATATTGAAGTCGACGAATTCGTCGGGCGCATCGCTTTCGAGCCAGTCTGAGATGACTTCGCTTCTTCCCTCGTAGAGCGCACTCATCGCTTCCGCCGCGTCTATGTTGAACGAGAATTCCGCCTCCCCGTCCTCTTTCACGAAATTCCGTATGTCCGTTATGTAGCTTCCCGCGTCCACGGTCTTTCCGCTCGCAAGAAGGATTTTCGTCTGAAAGTACAGCGCGACGAACAAAAGCCTTCGCTCTGCTTCTTTGTCAAAATCCTTTATCACGCGGCTCACAATCACTTCCGCATCAAGAAGCCTGTTCTGCTGATAATAGGACTCGGCGAGGCACAAACTGTAGATTGCTCCGCAGGTTGAAGTTTCGTAGAGAAAAGCCAGATCGCCGATAATCCGCTCGCGCTGCCGCTCCAGAAGCGGCGAAAGCCTCGTAAAGTCATTGAGGCCGTTGAGCACGGACGGTCGCCCCGCCGTAAGGACAACCCTGCTTGCGGAAGTTCCGTTCTTTTTCAGCCGTTCAATCGTTCTGACAAAAGTGGCGAATGAAACGCAGGGATAGACGAGGGTAAAGCAGTCGCGCAGAAAACTTCCTTCTTCCATAGAATTGATGATTTTCCCAGCCTTTTCAAGATTGCCGTCCATCACGAGGTTCAAAAAAATCCCGCAGAGACAAGGGGGATTTTCTCTGACATCCTCTTTTGAAAGCGAGAAGAACGCTTCACGGTCTTTCCGCATATCGATAAGATAATAACCTCTAAGAAAATTCAGCACCCGCTCACTGAGTTCGCCCGCCGTGGGGAGATGAGAGTGCGCTTGCGGTGATTTTGCGGTATCCGCTTCTTCCGTATTTGTCATACAAAGAGGATAGCACGGATTACGGCGAATGTACCTACCCGAACGGGTAGGGGCGTCTTTCATTTCCCTTCCTCCGTTTTTCTGTTTTCTGTGTTCACGCTTTCCTCCACCGTCCGCGCCACATTGAGCCTGCCGCTTGCAATCAGCTCCAGCATAATCTCCGCGAGCGCGGGGTCGAACTGGCTTCCCGCGCAGCGTTTGAGTTCGGCGACGACAAAATCCATGTCGAGAGCCTTGCGGTACACGCGGTTCGCCGTCATCGCGTCAAAGGCGTCCGCAATGCCGATAATCCGTGCGTTCAGGGGGATTTCCTCGCCCTTCAAGCCGTTCGGGTAGCCCTTGCCGTCGTAGCGTTCGTGGTGGAATTTTGCGCCCTCATCGACATGGGGAATGAGCGTGAAGTCCTTGAGGATTTCGCCGCCGATGACCGTGTGCGTTTTCATCACCTCGTATTCCTCGTCGGTCAGGCGGGCGGGCTTGTTCAGAACGCTGTCGGGAACGCCGATTTTCCCGATGTCGTGCAGAAGCCCCGTGCGGCGGATTTGCTCCAGCTCTTCAGCCGAAAATCCCAGTTCCCGTGCAATCAGCACGGCATACTCAGCCACGCGGAACGAGTGCCGCCCCGTGCTCTTGTCGCGGGCTTCCACGGCATTCGCGATTGAGAAAATCGTTTCGTTCCCCATCTTCACCTGCTGCCGTATCGCCTCCATCTCGCGCCTCTGCTTTTCAATCCTGCGCCCCTGCAATGTCGAGGTGAGAAACCAAGTGAGCCACGCGACCATGAGAGCCGCCACCGCCGCCGTGTAGAGCGTGAACCACCAGTTGTCGAACATCTGCGCCTCTTTTTTGAGCGTATAGACC
>JAFPYB010000068.1 GCA_017412405.1 Treponema sp.
CTGAAAGACTCAGTTTCAGTCGATTATGTAGACGAGGACATATTCTCATTTGAAATCTTCGACAAGGAAAGCCATAGCCTTATAAAGAAATTTGATTTTTAGGTTCAATTTAGAATTTTTACAATCCCAGCCCTTCCGCGACATCTTGGCATAAAAATCGGCCAGCGTCAAAAACATGTTTTTTAGACCTGCCCAAGATTGAATCTAAGTCCCTTTTTCGCTACACTTTAAAAAAATGAGTAACACGGCGATAAAAGTTGAGCATCTTTCAAAACATTACAAACTCGGCGTAATCAACAACGGAACACTGCTCAAGGATATTCAGTCATTTTTTGCGCGGCTTCGCGGCAAGGAAGACCCGAACGGAAAAATTGGCACGAACTACATCGACACAAGCGAAGGTTTCTGGGCCTTGAAAGACTTGAATTTTGAAATAAACAAAGGCGACAGAATCGGAATCATCGGGCACAACGGCGCGGGAAAATCCACGCTGCTCAAAATTTTGAGCCAAGTCACCAGTCCCACGGAAGGGAACATCAGAATCAACGGGAAAATCGCGAGCCTCCTTGAAGTGGGAACGGGCTTTCATCCGGAGCTTACCGGGCGGGAAAATATATACATGAACGGCTCAATCCTCGGAATGAAAAAAAGCGAGATTGACAGGAAAGTTGACAGCATCATTGAATTCTCGGAGATAGCGGAGCACATAGATACGCCGGTCAAGCGGTATTCCAGCGGAATGTACGTGCGCCTTGCGTTCGCGGTGGCGGCCCACCTCGACAGCGACATTCTCATTGCGGACGAGGTTCTTGCCGTGGGGGACGCGGCGTTCCAGAAAAAAGCTCTGGGCAAGATGAACCAGTTGAGCGAGGGGGAAGGGCGCACAGTCCTTTTCGTGAGCCACAACATGGCGCAGGTTCGGAACTTGTGCAACAAGGGAATCGTCCTCAAAGACGGCTGCATCGTCAGGAAGGACAACGACATCGACAAAAGCATAGACTGGTATTTGGGGCGGAATCCCGACGGCGACCTTCTCGAAACTACGAGCTGGCATAACGACGGAAGCTTCACGAACGAAAATTTCTGCCCGCAGTCCCTAAGAATTTTGGACGAGGGCGGAAAGACTATGAGCGACGCACTGGATTACGAATCGGGATACAGGATAAGGCTTGATTTTGTGAGCGACAAACCCGATTCAAATGTGGATTTTTGGATAAGCATTTATCTTGGCTCGGAAATCATGTACAAAGTCACCATGCCGGCCGACTTCACATACAAGAAGGGGGCGAACTCGGTGGACTTCGTGATTGCCCCTAGAACGCTTCCGCCGAACAATTACGTCATTTCGCTCGGCTCAAGCCTGAAAAACACAAAGTACATAATCAATCCGTACAATTACGATTTGACGCTGTTCACGATGGTAAAAAGCACATCGAAAGCGGCGTTGCCGTTCTGTAGGGAAATATAGGAGAAAACTATGAACATATCAATCGTGGGGACTGGCTATGTGGGCCTTGTTTCTGGAACGTGCTTCTCGGAGATGGGAAACCACGTGTGGTGCATAGACATAGACCAGAAGAAGATAGACAGCCTGAAGGCGGGGAAAATCCCAATCTACGAGCCTGGCCTGGAGGCGATGGTGCTGAGGAACCACAAGGACGGAAGGCTGGAGTTCACCACCGACTACGCGGAGGCGGTCCCCTCATCGGACATCTGCTTCATAGCCGTCGGAACTCCACCAGGGGAGGACGGGTCGGCGGACACGCGCTACGTCCTCGCGGCCGCCGAGAGCATCGCAAGGCACATGGCGGGATACACGATTGTCGTGGACAAGTCCAACGTGCCCGTGGGAACGTCGGAGAAGGTGAGGGCGGCAGTCCGCAGGGTGCTCGACGGGCGGGCGGATGCGCAGGGAATCGAGTTCGACGTCGTATCAAACCCCGAATTCTTGAAGGAGGGCGTGGCGGTGAACGACTTCATGCGCCCTGACCGCGTAGTGATAGGGGCGGACAACGCCAGGGCCGAGGCGGTTATGAGGCAGCTCTACGAGCAGTTCACGCTGAACGAACACCCGATAATCTGCACGGACATAAAATCGGCTGAAATCATAAAATATGCGGCCAACGCCATGCTCGCCACGAGAATCAGCTTCATGAACGAGATAGCCAAGCTCTGCGACAAGGTTGGCGGCGATGTGCGAGCGGTGCGGCAGGGAATCGGGACGGACTCAAGGATAGGAATGAGCTTTTTGCACGCAAGCTGCGGCTACGGCGGCTCGTGCTTCCCCAAGGACGTGAAGGAGCTTATAAGCGTGGGAAGGCGCAACGGAATCCAGATGCGCATCGCCACAGCGGTGGAGGACGTGAACAACGACCAGAAGCGCGTGCTCCCGGAACGGATTGTAGCCAAGTACGGGGAGGACCTGCACGGAAGGACGTTCGCGCTCTGGGGGCTTAGCTTCAAGCCTGAGACAGACGACATGCGCGAGGCCCCGTCCATCACGGTGGTGGAGGAGCTTACTAAGCGCGGGGCCAGAATCAAAAGCTACGACCCTGAGGCATACGAGATGGCGAAGCACTACCTGGCCCACATCCCAGAAGGCGCAATCACCTACGAGAAGGATATGTGGAGCGCACTTGACGGGGCGGACGCGCTCATTCTCGTGACGGAATGGAAGCAGTTCCGCTCGCCGGACTTCGCAAAAATCAAGAGCCTCTTGAGGGAGCCTGTCATCTACGATGGGCGCAACCAGTACGACCCGAAGCAGATGAAAGAGAAGGGCATAGAGCTTCACTGCATCGGCCGCGGGTTGGTCTGAGGTAGAGAAAATGACCAAAAAAACAGTTCTTGTAACAGGCGGGGCGGGATTCGTCGGAAGCCATCTGTGCAAAGCATTGCTGGACAGAGGAAACCATGTCGTCTGCATGGACAACTTCTTCACGGGACGGATGCGGAACATAGAACCGCTCAAGGCGAACCCTGGCTTTGAGGTGGTGCGGCACGACGTGCAGCTGCCGTACTCGTTCTACGTTGACGAAATCTACAACCTCGCGTGCCCTGCAAGCCCGCCGCACTACCAGCGTGACCCAATCGCCACCTACAAGACCAGCATATTCGGCGCAATCAACGCGCTGGAGCTTGCCGACAAGTGGGGCGCGAAGGTGTTCCAGGCCTCCACCAGCGAGGTCTACGGGGACGCGAAGGTGCACCCCCAGACTGAGGATTACTGGGGCAACGTGAACCCGCACGGAATCCGCTCGTGCTACGACGAGGGAAAGCGCGGGGCGGAGACACTCTTCTTCGACTACCACCGCCAGCACGGCACAAGAATCAAGATAGTCCGCATCTTCAACACATACGGGCCTGCCATGAACCCGGAGGATGGGCGGGTTGTCTCGAACTTCATCATCCAGGCGCTCCGAGGCGAGGACATCACGATATACGGAGACGGAAAGCAGACGAGGAGCTTCCAGTACGTTGACGACCTGATCCGTGGCTTCCTCTGCCTCATGGACTCCGGCGACGACACGACAGGTCCAGTGAACATGGGGAACCCAGGCGAGTTCACCATGCTGGAGCTTGCCGA
>JAFPYB010000069.1 GCA_017412405.1 Treponema sp.
CATTCAACCGACCCTTCATGGAAAAAACTCACCCGGTCGGACAAATCGCCGCCCTCACCGCAAAATGTGAAATCAAATACGGAAAATATCAGTCAACTTCCTTTGAACTTGAAAAAATCGCTGACGGCGGGGAACTTTCGGCATTCACCGGGATTGAAGTGCCGAACAGCAAGGTATTTCCCATCTATCCGCTCACAGAAGGACTCACGAACAAAATCCTGAGCAAAACAATTCAAACGGCTTTCAAACAGTTTTCCCTGGGCCTTGAAAACGACCTTCCGCCACAAATCATCGAAAAACGACATTTGCTTTCCAAAAAAGACGCAATCAGGCAGATTCACTTTCCAAAAACGCTTTCAGAGGCAATCGGTGCAAGAAACACTCTCGTTTTTGAGGAACTTTTCTTGTTCCAGAAAACTCTGGCAGAACGGGCAATCGCACACCGCGGAAAATTGCCAAGAATCGAAGTTGACACAACTGAAGACACGCAAAAGCAAGTTTCCGAAGAAGAATTTGCCAGAAATCTTTCCACGAGGCAAAAAAATCTTCTTGCCCGACTTCCTTACAAGCTCACGCCCGATCAGATGAGCGTAATAGCCCTCATGAACGAGGACATTGACCGAAACTACGGTTTCGGTAAAGACGGTTGGCGCGAGGGGATAGGGAGCGACGGCGTAGCCGGCAAAACCTGTGAGACAGGTTTTGAGCGAGTCTCGGTGAAGGCTATGCCTGAACCGACTTCCCCCTCTCACAATTCTCCTCCACACTTCTCCATGCGCACGCTCCTTCAGGGCGATGTCGGCTCTGGAAAAACCCTTGTCAGCTTTTTTGCGGCTCTGCGCGTGATTGACTACGGCGGACAGGTCGCACTCATGGCTCCAACGGAACTTCTCGCCCGCCAGCATGCCGAAAATGCCGCCAAACAGCTTGAAGCGGTGAGCGTGAGCGTGGCATATCTCACAGGAAACATCAAAACCAAAGGCCGCGACAACCTTCTTTCCGCGCTCAAAAAAGGCGACATCAATCTCGTAATCGGAACTCATGCGCTTTTTTCGAAAAATGTGCAGTATCACGACCTGGCTCTCGCAATCATCGACGAGCAGCATCGTTTTGGCGTAATGCAGCGTTCGGCAATTCTGGACAAAGGACGCACTTCTGTCGTCGCAACAGACAAATACGCTCAGCCGCCTTTCCGTGAGCCGAACCTTCTCATGATGAGCGCGACCCCGATTCCGCAGACACTCGCCCTCACCGTTTTTGGAGACCTCGACGTGCGCACAATCCACACAATGCCGCAGGGCCGAAAGCCTGTGGTTACATATCTTTCAAAAGCAGGCAACGAACGCAACGCCTACGAAGCCGTGAGAAAGGAACTTGCGGCCGGACATCAGGCATATTTTGTCTATCCCGCAATCGACGCTTCCACATCGCTCAGCACTCTTGATGAAGGCACTTCGACTCCGCTCAGTGCCCGTTCCCTAAAATCAGCGGAAGAAATGTTCACTTTTTTACAGACGCAGGTTTATCCGAACTACAAATGCGCGCTGATTCATTCAAAAATCGACGAAGAAACTCAAAATCAAATTTTACAGGATTTCCGCGAAAACAAAATTCAAGTGCTAGTGGCAACAACAGTAGTGGAAGTTGGAGTTGATGTTCCGAACGCCACCTGCATGGTAATCGAACAGGCAGACAGATTTGGCCTTGCAGCCCTTCACCAGCTGCGGGGAAGAGTCGGTCGGGGAAGTTCGCAATCATATTGCTTCCTTATTTACCGCTCAAACATCACAGAAAACGGAATCGCCCGAATGAAAGC
>JAFPYB010000070.1 GCA_017412405.1 Treponema sp.
AACGATTCCCCAGCAGTCAGAAAATATCGATGTAGCTATCGTAAACTGGCTGAGCTTCTCAACGCCAATCAAGACAACCATTGACTTGTGCGGACACACTATAAAAACAACATCTGACACTTGCGTTCGTTTCAATGCCCATAAAATAGACATCACTTTCAAGAACGGAAACTTGAATGTATACAACATTACTTTCGCGGACATAAACGACGGAAACGGAACGCCCTCCAAAATAACATTTGACGGAATAACCGCAGAACAGCCAGAAACAACTACTACCGCCACGGTCCTATCCCCGCTCTTTAACATATCTTGCGGAGGAACGCTCGTTCTGACGGGCGGCTCGGTGGCAAAGAGCACCGACCTGACTGCCGGTATGACAGTAAAACTTGAAGACTCAACACTTGTCCTTCTTGGCGGAAAGGTGGAAGGCACAGTGAGCATGAGCTCTCCCAACAATACAACGACAGCCGCGCTCCTGGACGAATGGAACGGAATCACCGCTACAGGCGCGAACAGAATTGGCTCAATTTCCGCCACAATGGGAGACAAAAACTACATCCTCTTCGGCGGGGACTCAACCGCAGAAAACGTAGAAGCCAATTTTGCTGAAACTGATGAAGAAAGCAATCTCCGTCTTGCCCAATCCGCCGCCATCAGCGGGGAGGCGGAAGAAGCGGGAAAATTCGCAAGTATTAACTCCACGAACAGAATAACACTGATTACATCCCAGTACGACGACAAGCCAGATGGCTTTGCGGTCATGGAGGAACCAGATACTCGGTATTTCAAGCTTCCCGAGGATAGTGATTACCACTGGATGCCAAACAATGTGTGGGGCCAAGATGAACCGCTCAAAAGCTATTCACCGTGGAGCGCGTAGTTCGTTTCAGGCAAAAGGTTTCATGACATGCCACAATTGAAAACCGTCCCGTGATTTTCATGGGGCGCAATCTCCGGCCGGCAGCAAGCTCTTGCTCTGGAACGCATTGGTCTCTTGGGCGGGGCTGTCTGCATGGAATTTACCCTGCAGCTAGAACTCATGGCCGGGTCGCGGGGCTTCGCCTGCGCTCAGCCGCCACGCCGGTTGGTGAACACAGGCGAACAAAACGGGGCGGATTCCCCCATTCCGCTATCGCTCCAGCCGATGTGACACCCCCACAATAAAATACTGCAGCAGAGAAACTTTTCTAACTTCAAAAATTACGCTCGTCTGGGGCTTGAAAAAATCTTTCAGGAAAACTTCCTTGCCAAAATCCGTATTCAGCGGCTCAGACGCATCCGCAATTGCAATCGAATGTTCCGCCACCACGCCCACCGCCATCAAAAGCCTGGGAACGACCCTGTGCAAGTTCTCAATCGCATAGCCGTTTTTTGTCACACGGAAGCGAGAGCCTTCGGTCTCGGAGCTTTCGGGAATTCCAGCCCCGTAAGAGACAAATTCCGTCATGGAAAGCTCCAGCTCCCCCGATTCAAGAGGAAAATAAAAGTCGCGCACCCTTCCCTTGTTCACCGAATGTGTGTAGCTGATGACAAAACCCCGCGCCAATGCCGCGCGTGAAAAAACCCGCTCTGAGCGGGCATTGCTATTAGAAATCGACAGCACCCTCACCAAAGGAAAATTCAGCACAAAAAGGGCGAAAATCGTAAATAATAAAATTTTTCTCACAATACAAAAGTGCAAGGAAGAAGGATTTTTCCCAATCATCTGCCCACTACTGCTTAATCAAGAACGCCAATTTCCCTGAAATATTTTGCATGTCGTCGAACGTGAGGCCATAGCCTTTGAGAATCTGTTTTGCGTTGAATTCTACGCCGGAGCCTGCACTCCCCACAGAAACACGCTTTCCCCGCAAGTCGGCAATTGATTTGATTTCGCTCGTTTTTGACGCGACAATCTGAACGACTTCCGAGTAAAGCGTCCCGATTGAAGCCAGGTTCGGCAATTTTTGCCCGTCGAACATATCAGTGCCATGATACGCATAATCCATAACATCGTTCTGAACAGTTGCGAATTGGGCGTCACCCTTTGAGATGAGACGCAAATTCTCGACAGAAGCACCAGTTGCCTGGGTCATAACATTCATATTCTCGATTTTTGTGTTCCAGATGTCAGCAATTGCGCCACCGAAAGGATAATAAGTCCCCGAAGTGCCGCCCGTAGCGAGAACGAGGTTCTTTTTTTGGTTGCAGAAAGCGAGCGCAAGAAGCACAGCCACAACAGAAGCAAAAACAATACGCTTTTTCATTTTTACCGCCCCCTACAGGCTTTCAGGTCCGAAACCGCCCACGAGAAGCTCTTTCAGGCTGTGCGTCTCAAACCTTCCGTCGTTTGCGGCGCACAACACGGTCAAGCCGGGGTTGAACTCGTACATGAATTGGCGGCACATTCCGCAGGGCGTACATATTACGTCGGAAGAACCTGCAATCGCTATTTTTGAGAACGAGCGATGACCGCCAGAAACAGCCGAAGACATTGCGTTGCGCTCGGCGCATATTCCGCATGGGTACGAAGCATTCTCCACATTGCAGCCCGTGTAGACCGTGCCGTCGTCGCACAGCAGGGCAGCCCCCACCCTATACTTTGAATAGGGACTATAGGAATTTGCCCTCGCCTCCAATGCTTTTTTCACCAACAATTCATCCGTCACGTTCTCCATACGGCTCTCCACCAACATAAAGTCATTGATTCTATATTTCTTCTTTATCGGCAATAGATTTTACTACAAGCATAGGTGTTGTTTCAATGCGTTCAAACTGCTAGAATCATTGGATTATGAAAACAGAATTAATCAAAGACATCCTCACTTCCGCACCTGACGGGCGCAGCGTCACCGTCTGCGGTTGGGTACGCACAATGCGCGACTCAAAGAACCTCGTGTTTGTTCAAGTAAACGACGGTTCATGTTTCGCTTCAATCCAGCTCACTTTCGACAGAACAAATCCATTGAATCCTGCAAATGCAGAGAATATTGAAAAAGCGCTCGCCGACATTTCAACGGGCGCGTCCGTAAAAGCAACTGGAAAACTCATTGAGTCTCCGGCAAGCGGGCAGGCGGTGGAAGTAAACGTGGAAACGCTCATCGTCCTGGGAAAATGCCCCTCAGACTACCCAATCCAGAAAAAAGCCGCAAGCATGGAATTCCTTCGGGAAAACGCCCATCTCCGCGCCAGGACAAACACTTTCGGAGCCGTTTTCCGCATGAGAAGCCAGATGGCGTTCGCATTGCACTCATTCTTTCAGGAGCGTGGCTTCTACTACATAAACACGCCGGAAATCACCTGCTCCGACTGCGAGGGCGCAGGCGAAATGTTCCAGATTACAACCCTGAGCCTCGAAAAGCTCGCCGAGCTTGCCGTGGAAAAGGGGGCTGCCGGCATGAAAAAAGAGGATGCGGCAAAACTCGTCAACTACTCAAAGGACTTCTTCGGAAAACAGGCCTCCCTCACCGTTTCAGGCCAGCTTGAGGCAGAAACGCTGGCAACGGCTCTTGGCCGCGTGTACACTTTCGGTCCCACCTTCCGCGCCGAGAACTCAAACACCACGCGCCATCTGGCGGAATTCTGGATGTGCGAGCCGGAAATGGCCTTCTTCGACCTGAACGACGACATGGACATTCAGGAAGAGTTCATCAAGTACCTCTTGAACTGGGCTCTTACAAAATGCTCCGCCGACATGGAATTCTTCAACAAACGCATCCAGCCGGGCGTTATCGCCACGCTCACGTCCGTTGTCGAAACTCCGTTCAAGCGAGTCTCCTACACAGAGGCCGTGGCCGAGCTTGAGAAACACGCCGATGACTTTGAGTTCAAGCCCTACTGGGGCTGCGATTTGGCGACAGAGCACGAGCGGTATCTGACAGAAAAAATCTACAAATGCCCTGTCATGGTCTACAACTATCCAAAAGAAATCAAGGCTTTCTACATGAAGCTCAACGATGACGGAAAAACCGTAAAGGCCGTGGACGTTCTCGTTCCAGGACTTGGCGAAATCATCGGCGGCTCCGAGCGCGAGGAAAACTACGACAAGCTCCTGAACAGAATCAACGAGCTGGGATTAAAGCCGGAGGATTACGAATGGTACTTGGATCTCCGCAAATTCGGCACTGTCCCGCACTCAGGCTTCGGCTTGGGCTTTGAGCGGCTTTTGCTCTACGTCACGGGAATGCAGAACATAAGGGACGTAATTCCGTATCCGAGGGCACCTAAGTTGCCTGATTACTAACTTCGTTAGAAACCAGCCAACTTCAACGAGTTTGAAGCTTTGCTTCAAACTCGCGCACTATTGCGGTTCCAACTTCGTTAGAAATCAGCCAACTTCAAAGGGCTTGGAGCTTTTCTTCAAACTCGCGCACTATTGCAGTTCCAACTTCGTTAGAAATCTGCCAACTCCATCGCACAGCAGGGCGGCTCCCACTAACATAAAGTCTTTCATTGCACTATACTTTTCCATATATGGAAAACACAAAATTCAGAATTGAGCACGACTCCATGGGCGAAGTAAGCGTCCCGGCGGACAAATATTGGGCGGCACAAACAGAGCGAAGCCACCAGAATTTCAAAATCGGAATGGGCATTGAGACAATGCCAAAAGAAATAATCACGGCTTTCGGTCTTCTGAAAAAAGCATCGGCCATAGCAAACAATGCGCTCCGCCCAGAAAAAATGACAGCGGAAAAACTTGATGCAATCTCAAAGGCCTGCGACCAGGTGATTTCCGGAACGCTTTCAGAGCATTTTCCCCTCGTGGTATGGCAGACAGGAAGCGGAACTCAGTCCAACATGAACGCGAACGAGGTCATCGCAAACAGGGGAAACGAGCTGGCAGGGAAAAAACTTTTGCACCCCAACGACGACATCAACATGAGCCAGTCGTCCAACGACACGTTCCCCACCGCGCTCCACATCTCGGCAGCTCTCATTCTTGAGGACAAGCTCATTCCGGCAATCGACACGCTCATAAGCACGTTCACACGCCTAGAGCGGGAAAACGAAGGCATCGTAAAAAGCGGGCGCACCCATCTGCAGGACGCAGTGCCCATTTCGTTCAGCCAGGAAATTTCCGGCTGGCGAAGTTCTCTTGAACGCGACAAGGAGATGGTTCTTTCCTCGCTCCCATACCTAAAGCAGCTTGCATTGGGGGGAACGGCAGTGGGAACAGGGCTGAACGCGCCGCGTGGATTCGATGAGAGGGTTGCCGCGGAAATATCAAAACTCACTGGAAAGGATTTTTCCACCGCCCCGAACAAATTCCACGCCCTCACCAGCAAGGACGAAATCGTGTTTGCCCACGGAGCCGTAAAAGCCCTTGCCGCAGACATGATGAAAATTGCCAATGACGTTCGCTGGCTTGCATCAGGTCCCCGGGACGGTCTGGGGGAAATATGGATTCCAGAAAACGAACCAGGCTCATCAATCATGCCGGGCAAAGTAAACCCCACGCAATGCGAAGCCGTCACAATGGTGGCAGTTCAAGTCATGGGAAACGATGCGGCAATCGGATTTGCGGCAAGCCAGGGAAACTTTGAGCTGAACGTTTTCATGCCAGTCATCGCCTACAACTTCCTCCAGTCGGCGCGCCTCCTTGCAGAAAGCATAATTTCATTCAACGAAAACTGCGCCGTGGGAATCAAGGCGAACAAGGAAAAAATGCGCTTCAACCTGCATAATTCCCTCATGCTCGTCACCGCGCTCAACCCGTACATCGGCTACGAGAACGCCGCAAAAACAGCCCACAAGGCTTTCCAGGAGAACATAAGCCTGCGCGAAGCCTGTGTTGGTCTTGGCTTTTTGACGGCGGAAAAGTTCGACGAGGTGTTCAAACCGGAAGAAATGGTGTAAGGAAAAAAATGTCATGCCGCGAGTTTTGCGAATCTTCCAAGTTCACGGAACGCGCGGGAGCCGCAAACTTTCCCATAGAATTTGACAGTTTTCCCCGATAGCAATATTATGGGAGAATGAGCATTTTGTTTGGTTTGGCTGCATCAGATGGAATCGGAATCGGAAAAGCATTCGTGATTCCAGAAGCAGAAAAAAGAGAAATTCCGAATTATTCCATCCTCCCCGGTGACAGACAGGAGCAGCTCAGAAGATTAGACAGCTCAATCGCCACTGTAACAACGCATATTGCGGCACAAATGGATGCCGTAAAGAACAACAGGGTTCAAAAAGAGATTTTTGAAACATACTTCCTCATGCTCAACGACCCCGAATTCATCAAGGACGTAAAAAAGACGTTCGAGGAATCGGACAAGAACATTGAGCACATCCTGAATCTCAAAACAGAAGAATACGCAGCAAAGCTCCGTTCAAGCGGAAACGAATACTTGGCAGAACGCGCCCAGGACATTACGGACATTTTCGGCCGCGTTCTTGACGACCTCATCGACTACCACCCCTTCGACATAGAAACAATCCCGGACGATGTGGTAATCGTGACAAGCAATTTAAGCCCAAGCGACACTTTCATCCTCTCAAAACGGCGGATTTTGGGAATCGTGCTATCCGAAGGCGGCGTTTCAAGCCATGTGGGAATCCTTGCAAGGAACTTCGGCATCCCGGCCGTGTTCGGAATCGAGAATATTTTTGAGGAATTTCAGAGCGGGGAAACGGTCATCGTGGACGGAATTTCGGGCGAAGTCGTCACAACCCCCGACGAGCAGACTCTTTCCGACTACTACAAAAAAGTTGACATCGAAAAGGAAAATGCCGCACGGCTCTCGGCATTCCGCGACAAGGACGCAAGGACACAGGACGGCGTTGAGTTTCACCTGTACGCAAACATCGGCACTGTGGAAGAAACTCAGTTCGCGCTGGACAAGGGGGCTGCAGGAATCGGGCTTTTCAGGACGGAATTTCTGTTCATGAGCAACTCGAACAGCGATATTTCCCCTGCCCATTCAAGCCTTTTCAGCGAGGAAAGCCAGTTTGAATCATACAAAAAAGTCCTGGAGGTGATGGGCGAGAAACCCGTGACCATCAGAACGCTTGATGCAGGCGGAGACAAAATCATCAACTCGTCGGAGCTGAAAATCAGCGACGAAAAAAACCCGCTCCTTGGACTCCGTGCAATCCGCCTCACCCTGGCAAACCCGAATCTTCTCAAAACGCAATTTCGGGCATTGTTCCGCGCCAGCATGTACGGCAACCTCAAAATCATGCTTCCGCTCATCACCAGCGAGGAGCAGATTGACTGTGCGCTGGCCATCGCCGAAAAAGTGAAAGAGGAGCTTAGGCAGGAAAACATCCCGTTCAAGGACAATGTCCCCATCGGAATCATGGTGGAGACAGCGGCAGCCGCAATTATGGCGGATGTTTTGGCAAAGAAAGTCGATTTTTTCTCCATCGGTACGAACGACTTGACCCAGTATGTCATAGGCGTTGACCGCGAGAACCCCGCCGTGTCCGATTTGTTCGACCCGTGCCATCCTGCCGTGCTGCGTCTTATAAAGCACACCGTCCAGGAAGCGGAAAAAGCCGGAATTCCGGTGTCCGTCTGCGGCGAAATGGCGGGCAAACAAGAGTCGTTCCAAATCCTTGCGGCACTGGGAATCAGGAACATGAGCATGAGCGCAATAAAAATCGCGTCAATCAAGGAATTCCTTTCAACAAGGACACTTTCCGAGATTTCCGATTCCATTGCACTGAACACAAAGGGGTAAAACTTCAATTTTGCCCCATGCACTACCGCCAACGCGGAGTTTTTATAGGAGAGACAGTGACAAAGCAAGAACAGTACAGGACTCGGATTCTTATCGCGCTGATTGTTTCAGCGATTCTTCTTTCCATAATGCTTTGCTTAATCTTCCCTGTGCTCAAAGAACTGAACACGCACACGACTCGTCTCGTTTTGGCAGGAACAATCCTGCTCCTCGTCATTTTTGCATTCATCATTCTGCAGTTCTACAAAAAGCGCAGGGTCACAGGCGAGAACGAGACATCCCAAAAAAACATCATAGATGCCCTCAGCTCGATTTATGAAAATGTCTACATTGTGAACCTAAAAACCCACGCGCTTTCAATCTGCAATTTGAGCAACATTATCGACAAAAAATACCGCAACGCGTTCAAGGACATTCTGTACGAGGACGCATTCAAGCTGTACGCCCAGAACGAAGTCTACGAGGAAGACAGGACGCTCTTCGCCTCGATTATCGACACGGGCAAAATCTCGGCACTGCTGGAAAACAAGGCGGAACACTCCTTCATCTACCGGGTGAAGCGGGACGAAAAAATTCATTTCTACCAGTGCTTTGCATTCCGGCCGAACAGCGATTCAAACGAAGCGATACTTGCGTTCAAGAACGTGAACAACATGATGTCGGAAAAGCTCAAATCGGAGCGAAAACTCACCACCCTTTTGGAAAACCAGTCCAAACAGCTGGCGATTTTGTCTGCAATCGCCAAAAGCTATCTGACGGCACACCTCATCGACATTCAATCCGACACCATCGTTGAGCTTAAAACATCACAGGCCGTGCGCCAAGTAGTCCATGAAAGCACAAACGCAAGAAACCAGATGAACGTTGTCTTCAAGCACACGTCCACGCCAGAATTCTTGCTGGGAATGTTGGAATTCACCGACTTGGCAACGATTGCAGAGCGCATGAAAGGAAAAGTCTCCATCTCCACGGAATTTGAGGGCAAATTCAACGGCTGGGTTCGCGCGTCGTTCATCACGGTGGAGGCCGACAAGGAAGAAAAGCCAACAAAAGTCCTGTTCACCACGCAGATTATCGACGACGAAAAGCGCAAGGAAGAAATACTCATGACCAAGGCGACGACCGACGAGCTTACGCACCTTCTGAACCGAAGCGCATACGAGGAGGCAATCAACCGGTACGAGAAAGAGCCTCTCCCGAACGACATCGTGTTCGTCTCTATGGACGTGAACGGGCTAAAAGACGCGAACGACACCTTCGGCCACGATGCAGGCGACGAGCTGATTCGCGGGGCGGCGTTCTGCATAACGGCGTGTTTTTCGCCATACGGAGCGCTCTACCGCACTGGAGGCGACGAGTTCCAGGCAATCATCTTCGCGGACGGCAAAACAGTGGATAAAATCAGGGGTGACTTTGAGCGCATTGTGGGCGAATGGTCCGGAAACCGCATAAAAGAGCTTTCAATTTCTGCGGGGTACGCACCAAAGTGCGAAAACCCGAACCTGTGCGCCGTGGATTTAATCAAGCTTGCCGACCAGCGCATGTACAACGCAAAGTCAAAGCATTATGCGCGGCTGGGGCTTGACAGGCGTGGGCGGCAGATGGCTTTCGAGATGCTGTTCAAATCATACGAAAAGATTCTCAAAATCAACCTGACGACCGACACATTCTCTGTCATACACTTGAACAGCTCGCCCCAGGATGCGTTCATGGACTTCGACAAACTGTCAGAAAGCCTGGACTCTTTCAGGACATCGCCCCTCATCCACAAGGACGATGCAGAAAAAGTCGCGCTCCATTTGGATATCCATTCACTGCGCTCATATCTCAAAAATTCAAAGGATATTTTCTCCATTCAGTACAGGAAAAAATCGGGAGACACATTCCATACCACGCTCCTTGAAATAATCCCCACACCCGAATACACCGACACAAACCAGGTTGCGTTTCTCTACGTCAAGAATATCGAAAAAAAGGACGATGAATAGAAAAATTGCGAGGTTGTTTTTTGTGCTATTTTGCGATATATTGGAAAGTCGGAATCGTTTAAACTTGCTGACTTTTTGAACTTTTCCGAAAATTGCAAAAAAAATGTACTCAAAGGAGACTTTCCCATGAAAAAAACACTACCAATTCTGTCCGCCGTATGCGCTGCCGCAGCACTCATGTTCTCGGCTTGTTCTGGAGGAAGCACATACACGGGAGCCGCCTCAGGAAGCACGGGGGAGGGCAAAACCGAAGAATCAAGCGAAGAGGGAACGGAAAGCTCCAGCACAGGAGGAGCGAATACATCAGCCACCACAGCGAGCAAGACGATAAAACTGAGCGACGAGCCTACGGGATTTGCCTCACTCGTTTATTCAGGAACTCCGTCATCTTACACAGTCGTTACTGTTTCAAACCGACAAGATTTGATTACAAAAGCAAAGCTCGGCAACCATGTTATCTATGTAGACGGTATGATTGATATGACCAACACTGGAAGCGGAACCATGATTCCATCGACTGCAGGCGGAACAACAGCGGCACTAGATGCGTTCGTTGCCGCACAATCAACAACCACAAACTATGCCGATTACAATTCATGGCGCAATACATACGTCAAAGCTTGCACAACTAGCACAAACAATAATAGCAGCAACAAAAACAATGTTATCAACGGTGACACTTGGACACTAAACGAGGCATACAAAAAAGTTGTCCAAATCGACATTGCAAGCAACACAATAATAATCGGAAAAACATCGGACAGTGGCACAATTGGCGGTTCATTCAATATTGGAAAATCAGGAGAAACACGTTCAAACATAATAATCAGAAACATGACGATTCAAGATGCCTACGACCCCTTCCCGCACCACGAGGCGGACGACGGTTACAATGCAGAGCGTGATGGTCTTGTAATCCAACAAGATACGGCTGGTATTTGGATTGACCATTGCACCTTCAAAGACACGAAAACAGTATCTCATGTCTATACTGGAGCAACTTCAGACTCAGATGTAATCAATGGTGGTTCTGGAACAGATGAAAAATGGCAGACTTATGACGGTCTGCTTGACATAAAAGGAACTGCAAGTGGTGTAACTATCTCAAATTGCAAATTCATGAATCACGACAAGTCGCTTTTGTTCTGTTCAGAAATTAGTGACACAGGCACAAAAAATATCACCTTTGACCACAATTATTTTTATGGAACAAAACAACGACTTCCAATGGTAGGTCACGCAAATCTTCATACTTACAACAATTATTTCAGTGACGGAGATGGAACTTACACAAATGATTATGCAATTGGCTTAAGATATGCGGCACAAGTAGTTTCTGAAAACAATTACTTTACAGATTATGTAAAATATTCATATAAAAATCTGGGCAGCTTGACAGGTAAACTTTACAAATCTGGCGACAACGACAATTCTTCTTCTGGAGTTCAAAACGATGCGGCTTTAACAAGCTGCACAACAACGACTAGAAGCGATTTGTTCGCAATAACTTATGACTACACGCTCGACACGGCTTCCACACTTCCAACGCTCATCACCGCCAACGCGGGCGCAGGAAAATGGGCTGTAGAGCAATAAAGGCAGCCAAGCAGATTAATCACTTTTAGCATTAATCTGAAACTTTTCAGCCCCCACCCCATCATGCAGCGTGGTATGGTCGCTTGGACAAGTTCGGCGGTCGTATCACGCTGCATTTTTCTGGATAATCACAAATTACACACAAAAATTGGCATATGAGGAGGATGCAATGAAGATTTCAAAAACAGTGAACGGGCCAGAAGTCGTTTTGCTTCCAGAAGGAATCATCGACACGGCAAACGCAAACGATTTTGACACAGAAATCGCAAACGCACCCAACATGACGGTCGCACTGGAAAACCGGGAAATCGGAGGGCTTGGAATCTACATGGTCAAAAAGATAATGAAATCCGCCACATACCGTCGGAACGGGGCAAAAAACGAATTTTCCATCAGAAATCCCAAAACCTAGATTATGTATTTTTTTGCCAGCGGAATGCAGGAAATCACGAAGGAAACGGCAAGCGACGCCAAAAACAGTGCCGCCGCAATGACAGGCACGGAAAAAACAGGATTGAACAAAAGCGTTCCAAGCCCCAGCTTCCCGAACAAATCCAAAATGAATATATGAACCACATAAACGCCAAGGCTCAATTCAGAAAGCTTCAGAACGATTTTTTGAACTGACCCATTTTTTGGCGCATGATATTTGAAAAACACGAACACGCCAACACTTTCAAGAAGCACGTTGAAAGAAATCCACTGGAAATAATGCTGGCTCGTCTGATGGTTTTTTATAGAACAAAGCGCATTCAAGGCGACTGTCAGAACAAGTCCCAGCACACCCGCAGCATATATGAGTTTTCGCTGGGATGAGCTAAAATCAGCATCATGAAGAACTTTTCCTAGCACAAAATACGATGAATAGCCCATGACAACAGACATATTCATTGTAGACACATTTTTTGCGAGGGAAGAAAAAGTTTGGGCGAAGTGTCCGTTGAAAAAATCGCGGGAAATTAAAATCGCACCGGGAACGGCGTACGCAAAGACAAACGCGAGTGCAAGAAAATAGCACGCAACAGATTTTTTGGCCGCAATCTCTTTGAGAACAGGCGTACAAATGTACAATCCAGTTATCATCAAGATGAACCACAGGTGGAAATGCCCCTCAAGAATGTTTCGCAGCTTTAGGGTATGCGTTTGGAGGACACAATAAACAATGCCCCAAAAAAAGAACACGATGACCATTTTCAGAACATATCTTGAATACAACTTCGGAAGCGAAATCGGCTTGTTCAAAAAAAGAACACCGCTTATCATAACAAAGACGGGAACAGCCCAGCGCACCATGCCGCCGTATGCGTTGAACACCTGCCACGCAAAGCTTCCCACCTCCACAAAATCAAAATTCGTGGCGGCAACATGGAGAACAAGAATCGCGCACATGGCTGCGACGCGCAGAAAATCCAAATATCCGATGCGTTCACCCATTCCACACTCCTTCCACGTTACACGCTCCCAAACGGGGACTTGGCAAGTTTTGAGAAATTTCCTTTGTCCGCGCCAAAGGGAACAATGCTGGGAACATCGTACCTGGGGCTTATCACAAGCGCGCAATCAAGGCAGTGCAGGACAAAATCGCGGTAATTGCCCTCTTCCACCTTCGGGAACAAGTATGGTCCCTTGCGCGTCCAGTATTTTGTGAGAACAGTGTCGTAAATGAACCAGTCTTTTTCCCCACGTTCTCCAAGTTCCGAAATCAAGTCGTAAATTGAGCGTGTCACTGCGGCACACAGCGGGGCTGGAATGCGGTACACGCCCTGTTGTGCGCCAGCGTATTTTTGCCCGAGCGCGTCACCACCACGGAGTGCCACAAGAAAAACGGTGTCGCCGAAGGGAAATGTTGGCGCAATTATGACAGCGGACTTTTCCCGCCAGCTGGCACAGTCCTGGCTCCAGGGGGCATAAAAAGACACGTCGCCGGAAAAAGATTCGGCGCAAGCCCTTGCCGCCTGCTCGGAATTGAACACGAGAACGCTCCGCTCATCGCCCAAAAGTGCCGACACCGCCCGGGAAAGCTGGCTTTTTCCGCCGTCTGCACGGGGAGAAAAATCAGTATCAAACGTACCGATTATCTTTCGCTCAAGCACGTTCTTGAACACGCTGTAAGCGCCGCCCTTTCCCCAGCCCAAAATCGCTCTGCCGCCCTCCTGATACAAATCAGTGAGACGAATGCCTTTTTCAGTGTACAAAAAACAGTCCCTGGCGCGTTTTACCGAACCGAACCGCTCAGTCATATTTGTTATCAAAAAATCTTCCATAATCTTCCCCCAATGGACTTGCTCGAAAACTTCATTTTTCCGCCCCTCCTAATCTTTTACCACCATCAAGCTCCGTTCCTGATATTTCGGAAGGAATTTTTTTCTGTCCGATGTCTCGAACGTTACCGTAATGCAATATTCGCCATCATCGTCCATCGTCGCGCTTGAAATGACACCATAGCCGTAATCGTCATGGTACACGACCACTCCGCGCGCAAACTTTGATTTTATGCCGTCGCTCTCCACATCAGGATTTGAAAGCCCGTTCTCGCCAAAATCCCCGCCATGAAATCCAGAGCGTTTGTAGGCCGACGGCTGGGTTCCGATTGCTTTCACGCCATCTTTTCCCATTTCAAGCAAAAACGGGCTGCATCTCATGTACTCGATGCGGCCGTACATTCGGCGCACGGCACAGCTCGTCAAATAAAGCTCGTTCTTTGCACGGGTGATACCCACATAGCACAGCCGCCGCTCCTCCTCCATCTCCTCCGCGTCCTCTCCGTTGCGCGGGAAAACGCCCTCCTCCATGCCGGTCATCACCACACGGTTGAATTCCAAGCCTTTTGTGTTGTGGAGCGTAATGAGCGTAACAGCATCCTCCGCCACATCTTCATCCTGATTTGAAAGAGTGCGGTCAAGCTGAATGTTGTCCAAGAAATCCAAAAGCCCCTGACGGGAAAGCGGATATGGAACAGCCGAGTTGGCAAGCTCCTGAATGTTCTCCACGCGGAACGTATGCTCGTCTTTGTCGCGTTCCTCATAATACTGCGCCAAGCCCGATTTTTTTGCGATTTTTTCAATAAGTTCGGCAAGGGATTTTTTGTCCGACCCACCATCAATTGCAGAAGAGGAATTCACCAAAGCCCCCATGTCCTCCGCAAGAACTTTGTTCGCAAGCTCCCCCCCAGCCGTGGCATCATCAATGAAAAGCCCATCAATCTCGTCAAAAATCTCCACGAACGCAGAAAGCACCCCACGAACTTTTGCAGGAAAACCCGCCATCTTGCATCGGCAGGCGGCGATAATGTCATTCTGCTCAAAGTTCTGCTGCACAGAGCCGTTTTTGTCCACACCCTGATACTCAGTCTGGGCAGACAAAACGATTGCATCCTGTGTCTTGGCGCCGATTCCGTGGGCAGGCTTGTTTATGATTCGGTGGAAAGCGATTTCATTCTTGTGGTTCGCCACAAGCTCCAACCACGCAATCACATCTTTGACTTCCTCCCGCTCAAAGAATTTGAGCGAGCCGACAATCAAATAGGGGATTTTTTTTCGCACGAACTCGCTCTCAAATCCCAGCGACTGTGCGTTTGTTCTATATAATATTGCCCAATCCGAATACGGAACTCCCAGCTCATGAGTTTTTTGAATCAAGTCCGCGCAAAAATGCACTTCATCGTCCTGATTTGGCAAAAATGCAAGCACAGGAGTCTTTCCGCTTCCCCGCTCGGCACGGAGAGTTTTGCCGAGACGGCCGCGATTGTTCTTAATCACATTGTCCGCAAGGGAAAGAATCTCCTGAGTTGAGCGGTAGTTGCTTTCAAGGCGGACGATTTTCGTTCCCTCAAAGATTTTGGGAAAATTCAAGATATTCTGGATTTCCGCCCCACGGAATTTGTAAATGGACTGGTCATCATCACCGACAACACAGACGTAAGTTCCGCTACCTTCGGCAAAGCCAGAAAGAGCTTCCAGCAATTTGAACTGAGCCACATTGGAGTCTTGATACTCGTCCACCATAATCACGCGGAACCGGCGGTACATTTTTTCGCGAAGGACGGCATTTTCCGTGAGAGCCAAATACGGAAGCAAAATCAAATCGCCAAAATCCACATTGCCCGTGGCACGAAGACGTTTTTCATAACCATCGTACACCTGAGAAAAATCAATCGGATTCAAAAAATCATCGCGCTCCAAAAGCTCCGGGCTGTCAGGGCGGAGACAATAATCTTTTGCAAGCGCAATTTTCCGCGCGTACTGGGCAGCTTCTTTCTTGGTAAGTTCCGGATCAACCTTTTGGATAAGCGAAACAACATCGTCATCATCATACACAGTAAAGTTTGGGTCAACACCAGATTCCTCCGCAAAAACGCGCAAAAACCACGCCCCAAACGAATGGAACGTGCGGATTTGGGTATCGTTTGCCCTCGGCTCAAGCGCAATGGCACGCTCACGCATTTCGGCAGCCGCCTTTTTGGTGAACGTGACGGCAAGAATCGAATAGGGATTTACGCCTTTTTCGCCAATCAAATAGGCAATTTTCGTCGTGACAACCCTGGTTTTCCCCGAACCTGCCCCAGCGAGAATCAAAAGCGGGCTTCCTTCGTGAACAACGGCCTCATACTGCGCCGGGTTCAAAACAGAAAGATATTTTTTTGCATTTTCGGAAAACTCGCCCGATTGAGAATCTGTAATGCCAGAAAGGATTTCGTCTTCAAGTGACATGAAAATGATTATAAAACAAATTCAGAAAAAAATATATTTCTCACTTGACCAACAACCGAACTTTTTGATATTATCGTATACATCAATCGGGCAGTTAGCTCAGCTGGTAGAGCCCCTGGTTTACACCCAGACTGTCGGGAGTTCGAACCTCTCACTGCCCATCAGAACTAGTCCATTCAGTTGGGCTAGTTTTTTTATCCGGGATGTAGCGCAGCTGGTAGCGCGCTTGGTTTGGGACCAAGATGTCGCAGGTTCGAATCCTGTCATCCCGATATTTCCTTTATCAAACAACAAAGTATCTTTCCGAAAAAATCCATTTTGTGATATTATGTACTCATGAAATTTCCATCGTTTACATCAGCACGAAAAGTTTTCTTTGTTTTGTCCTTTGCCGCAATTCTCGCCGCTTGCGATACCGGAAGCGGCGGCGGCGGCGGCGGTTCCAGCTCAAGTTCGTCAAGCAGCAGTTCACAATCCTCATCGGGAACAACAACCGCAACAAAATCAAAAACAGCAACATTCGACGCTTCAAATCCCAGCATAGAAATAGACTCTTCGATAAAGACACTCACAATAAACGGGCTTTCGGGGCAGGCGGGAAAAGCCGTGTACCTTGCAAAAGTGAACAATACAAGCAGCGACATCTCTTCATCAAACGTGCGCTACGTCACAAGCTACACTGGCATAACAGCTCCATCATACCTGTCTTTGGACGCATCTCCAAGCCGCGTCGCACAGACCCTCTCGGAAAACGATTCCAGCGGCTGTCTTCTCCTCGGCGTGGACGAAAACGCCACCTACGACTCCTCGGCACGGAGCGTTTCCGCTGACGCAACAAATTACGCCGTAGGAGACACAAAATCAATCACAAATCCCATAAACACCAGCTCCACCATGACAATAAAGCTGCTCAAAAAAACAGACCACGCATACATCTGGGGTTCAACGAGCGACGGCTACACAGAATCAAACTTCACCGCCGCAGACACGTTCGCGTCCAAATTCGAGGACATTTACCTTTTGGACAGGACAGCATTCGGCGAAGAATCCGACCTCATGTTCAACTCGTCATCCGCGACAAACCCTGTTTCCATGAGCTCAATAAGCGACACGGGAACGATGATAAACATCGTGTTCTTCAAGATGGACGACGGATACAACGGCGCATTCAGCACAAACGACTACTACTACAACAGCACATCGAACAAGGGAAAATACATTTACATCAATTCAAAGGCCGCCATGGAACGCCAAAGCCAAATCATCCTCACAATGGCCCATGAGTTCGTGCACATGATTCAAGCAAACTATAAAATCATCAATCCCGTGGCAAACGGAAAATCCGCGCTGAGCGCACCCACGGCGTATGGGGAAATGCTTGCAGAGCTTGCGAAGGACTTGGTGAGCAATTACTTTGAAATCGGGGACACCGACAACGCCAACTTACGGTTCAAGACGTTCAACCTATTGTACTGCACCGTGGGCATGACGGGAATCGACTCGGCAAACTACTACTATTCCACCAACTTTGCATTCGGCGCATGGCTTTGTCGGCATTACGGCGGCGCAAAGCTCGCCCAAACAATCATTCAGAACGACTCCACGGGCGACGACTCCATTGTGTCCGCCGTCAACTCGTTGAACGGCACAAGCTACACCATGAACCAGCTCATCGCCCAGTTCGTCCAGGCAATCACCATGCCGAACTCATCCTACACGCTGAAAAAGAGTGCCACATCAACAATCTCCTGCACGGGGCTTTCGTCAGGCACAAGCTACAACTACCCCCAAAGCGCAATCGACATTTTCGACATTTCGTCCGTGTACGGAAGCGAAGCGTCAAGTCTCACAGGCACAAAAAAAGCCTCTCTTTACGGCCCGCTCCTGTTCCAGGCAAACACACAGCTCTCGTCTTCACTCTACTCGCCATACAGCGGACTCAAAAGCTCCCACGGCGTAACGCTCCACAAAATCGGAACGGTCACGTCCGGCGCAAGTTCAGCAACAATCACATTCTCAGATTCAGGCTCATCAAATTTGACGATGTATGTGATGGTCGGCGATGACAGGAACATATACACCACAAAGTAGCAGTTTCTAAACTCGGCACTTTTTTTTCCGAAAATTCAAGAATGAAACATTTTTTCAAAATCGCGCTGTTCATTCTTGGATTTTCAGTTTTTTCTCAGACATCGTCCGATGCGGCAAACACACTGATTTCCGAGGCTGCAAAAAAGCCTTCCATTACTGAATCCATTGTACATCTTTCAAAAAACATTCCTGCGCTCAAAACGGATGCGGACAAAAAAGCCGCCTACTCATTCTTGGGTGCGCTCCAAGAACAAGCCGGAAAATTCGACGACGCAAAAAAATCATACGCGGCAGGGGCGGCCCTGCCCGGAGCGACAAACTCCGAAAAACTGGTCATTTCCGCCGTCCGCTGCGCACTCAATTCCGGGGATTTTGAATCGGCGGAATCGTTTCTGTCATCAACCGTAAAAAATTCCAGCGACGCAACAATCCTCGCCTTCGTAAAGCTCTACACGCAATGGGCGACCTTGTGCAGGGCGAACAATGTGGGCGAAACCGAAAAAGCCGTTGCCGCGCTCAAAACATTTGTGGGCGACAAATCCATGTCACCAGTGCTTCCCAGCGTGCTTCTCACCCTCTGGCACGTTACCGGAAGCGAAACGTATTCGACGCAGCTAAAATCCAAGTTCGCCTCGTCGCCAGAAGCAAAAATCGTGAAAGGCGAATTGAACGTGCTTCCCACCCCGTTCTGGCTTTTCATGCCAAGAAAGGAAAACACGTTCCCCGACATTGCCGAGGTGAGCCAAAACGAGCCGTCTTCCGACACCAAGCCAAGCGTTGAGCCATCGCCGTCGTCCAAGGGAACAGGACAAAAAGTCGTCCGAGAGCAGCTTGGACTGTT
Organism: Treponema sp.; assembly: GCA_017412405.1. Lineage (GTDB taxonomy): Bacteria > Spirochaetota > Spirochaetia > Treponematales > Treponemataceae > Treponema_D. Next base: position 18,887 of record JAFPYB010000070.1, read on the forward strand.
CCGAGACGTGTCCAACGCAAACGCTTTGGCATCAAAAGTAAAGGCAAAAGGATTCGATGCAAAAATCGTGGAGGAAAAACGCCCCAGCGGGAACGTGTACTACATTGTCGTGGTGGATGAGAACAAGAACAACACGATTGGCAAGGAACTCAGGACAGCAGGATTTGAGTGTTATCCCGTGTTTGAGTAGACCGCCGAAAGCCACAAGGCTTCTAGCGGTCCATGCGGATTTGGATTTTATTTCACCTGCTTCAGGAGATTTATCATCTCGATTGCACTGAGGGCGCAATCGTAGCCCTTGTTTCCAGCCTTTGTTCCGGCGCGTTCTATTGCCTGCTGAATCGTGTCCGTCGTCAAAACGCCGAACAGAACAGGCAGCCCCGTGGAAAGCGCAACCTGGGCGATTCCTTTTGACACTTCCGCGCAAACATAGTCGTAATGGCTCGTAGAGCCGCGAATGACCGCGCCCAGTGCAATGACGGCATCGTACTTTCCGCTCTCGGCAAGGTGTTTTGCGGCAACGGGAATCTCAAAGCTGCCAGGAACCCAGCACAAATCGATGTTTTCTTCCTTTACGTCATGGCGCAAAAGACCGTCCCTGGCCCCTTCAATGAGCTTTGATACAATGAATTCGTTGAATCGTGCCGCAACAAGCGCGATTTTAATCTTGTCGTTCGCAACAAGTTTCCCTTCAATAATGTTCATATAATCCTCGCTTAATATTTATTATGTTCAATAAACCTTGTTGATTTTGCCATTTACAGCTTGAGCATATGGTTCATGCGGATTGCCTTTGTCCGCAGGTAGTATGCGTCCTCTTTCCTGACCGGCACCTGGATTTCCACACGCTCCGTGATTTCAAGCCCACAATCCTTGCAGTCAATTTTTTCGATTTTGTCAGGATTGTTCGTCATGAGGCGGATTTTTCCCACACCCAAATCGCGCAAAATCTGAATTCCGCAATTGTAATCCCTGGCATCGGCGGGAAGCCCCAGCTTCAAGTTCGCGTCCACCGTGTCCAAGCCGTCGTCCTGCAGTCGGTATGCCTTGATTTTGTTCAAAAGCCCGATTCCGCGCCCTTCCTGCCGCAAGTAGACTAGCACGCCACGCTTCTCCTCGGCAATTTTCTTCATTGCCGCATCGAACTGCTCGCCGCAATCGCATTTGAGCGAACCAAACGCATCACCAGTCAGACATTCCGAGTGAACGCGGCAGAGAACGCTGTCCCCAGAAGCAATGTCTCCCATGACAAGCGCGGCGTGTTCCATGCCGTTGGTCAAATCCTTGTAGCCAAAAATTGTGAACTCGCCATATTTTGTGGGAAGCCTAGCTTGGGCAACGCGCTCCACCACCCGCTCATGGGATTTTCGATAGGCAATGAGCTGCTGGATTGAAACGAGCTTGAAACCAAACTGCTTCGCCATTTTTTCAAGCTCCGGCAACCGCGCCATCGTTCCGTCCCCACTCATTATTTCGCAGCAAAGACCAGCTTCCTTCAAGCCCGCAAGACGGCAGAAATCCACCGTCGCTTCGGTGTGCCCATTGCGCACAAACACGCCGCCTTCCCGCGCAATCAGCGGGAACATATGCCCCGGGCGGCGGAAATCGGAAGGCTTTGTGCCGTCGTCCACCAACGCACGGGCAGTGGCAGAGCGGTCATAGGCAGAAATGCCAGTGGAGGTGGAAACATGGTCAACAGAAACAGTGAAAGCCGTCTCGTGGTTGTCGGTGTTTTCCCCCACCATCGGCGGAAAATCAAGTTTATGTGCAAGATTGATGGAAAGCGGCATACAAATCAGCCCTTTTCCGTGGGTCGCCATGAAATTCACGTTCTCGGGCGTGGCAAATTCAGCGGCGCAGATAAAGTCCCCCTCGTTCTCACGGTCTTCATCGTCCGTGACCATGATGAGCCTTCCATTTTTCAAGTCTTCAAGTGCTTCTTCTATTGTATCAAACATATCAAAATAGTTTTATATCAAACAATTCATTCTGTCAAGGGAACACGCACCGCTTTCCTGTGCCTAAGATAATAAAGCACACACTCCACATTGCCCCTTTCCACGCCCATCATCTTGCTGATTGCGTCACGGTAGCAGTTGAGCTGTTCCGTATGCTCATCGGGACACACGGTCTGGTCGGTCTTGTAATCCACCACAAGGTACGATGAAGCCCCCGTCCTAACAACCAAGTCGATTTGCCCGTTGAAAATGGCTCGGCCGTGAGTTCCAGAAAAATACTTGAAGTCGAACTCTGCACGAATCCAACCGAATTCTTTTTGCGCCTCACAAATCGTCTTGAAAAGCTCGGTCTTTTCAAAATCGTCTGCCATTTTTCCCGCATGGGCCTTAACGCTCTCAATCCACTCGTCGTTGTTGTCCAGCCCCACAAGCAGCTTGGGCGAAATCACGGGTGTTGTTCCTTTCATGCGAGCCTCAAGGAACGCATGGGCAATCGAGCCAAAATCATTGTAGCCGAACCGCCCGCCAGATTTTTCCACAATCGACTTTATCTCGGGGTACGTCTCCTCGTGCTCCTCGTTTTGAATCTTTGTCCCAAGTTTGCTGGGGCTTAGGTAAACGGCAGGAACATCTTCCATGCAAATCGTTTTGGCGCGGGCAAACACATTCTGCGCCTTTTCCATGACACTTTCCCGCGCAGCAGAATCATTTCTGCGCCCACCACCACGCTCTGCCTCCGCGGAACAATGAGTCTCGGAAACAAAGTCCTTCGTGAACTCGGTGAACGCAAACGGCGCATTCGCCTTCGCCACCCGCGGGCCATCGTCATCTTTTGTCGTGTAATAGTCGATGAGGGGAAGCATGAGCTGATAGATTGTCCGCGCAGGCTCATACTCATATTCCTCCCCGTCCAGCGTGAACGACTCGCCGATAACGCCAGGCCTAAAGCACGCAACAGGAAGCGATTTGCCCCCAGCAGAAGGACCTTTCAGCTCGCCCTTGTAATTTCCCACCAAATACAATCGATGTTCCGCCCGAGTGAACGCAACGTAGGCAACGCGCCTAAGCTCCGCGCACTCCTTTTTTTCCGTCTCACGGGCATATTCGTTGATGAAGAAATTTGCGTTTGCCGATGTCTTGAGCGCATAGCCCGATGCCGGAAAAGTCCTAAGCTCGGCGGTCTTCTGATTTTCCACCGTCTGAACCATGAGATTGCGGATTTCGTCATATGACACGTTGGGATTGTCGCCTTTGTGCGCCATAGCACGGTTTGAGATTGCACACACGAACACCACCTTGAATTCAAGTCCCTTGCTCTTGTGAATCGTCATGATTTTCACACTGTCGCTCTCGTTCATGGGAATATCCAATCCATCAAGTTTTGCGTCCTCATCTTTGTAAAGCGCAACATCGTCCAAGAATCTGGCAAGGCTCTGAACATTTTCTTCCGCTTGGCGGGCAATCTCAAACAAAATATCGTACAACCCCGCATACATAGACACTTCTTGATTCCACATCGTCTCGTAGCGGTAGCCCAAATCATACCACAAGTGGCTGAGTGTCTTGGTGAGTTTTTCTTTGTGAAGAAGCTGCTTCGTTTCCGCAAAATCACGGGCCGCGGCCACAAAACGCCCAAAGCTCTCCTCGCCCAACATCTCCAGGGAAACAGCTTCCACATCGAAGGGAACTCGTGACACAGAAAGAACTTTTTCCATTTCAGAAACACCCAGATTCACGAACGGCGAGCAGAGAACTGTTCCATATGCGTTCATATCATCTGGGTACACACAGAGCTTCAAATAGGAAACCAAGTCGTTTATCGGGCCATCGGTAAAGAATCCCTTGTAGATTTCCGTCGAGTAGGGAATTCCCGCGCCACGCAGCTTGCGCTCAAATGTATGGAGCGTTGTGCTCGTTCTGAACAAAAGACAAAAATCGCTGTAGGTGTAGCGATGCGTCTGCCCAGCCTTGTCCGTGTACTCGCTTCCCACAAGACGGCGGATTTCCCTTGCAATCCATTCCGCCTCATAGGAATTTGCCTTTTCCTCGGAAATATCGTCGTCAACGCTGGGTGCCGCCTCCGCCTCAGAAGGCTCTTCCTTTGGCGCAGTATTGAACAAAACCACGTTCACCAGCGGTTCACCGCTCTCCTTTTTTTCCTCGTCCGCTCCAACAGCCTCATAGGTCGGTTCATTCTGCAAAAGCTCACATACACTATCATCGCCAAAACGCGTCTTGAGATTTTCCTTTATGTGCTTAGTCATGAAAACGGAGGGAGACTCCACGCCAGTCCCGCCAAAAATCCCATTGAATGCGGCAATGAGAGATTTTTCGGAGCGGTAGTTCGTGTTGAGTTTTTTGTGCAAGCCCAGTTTTTCCTTGAGCTTGTTGAACACGCAAACATCCGCGCCACGGAACGCATAAATACTCTGCTTTTCGTCGCCCACAAAAAAGAGCTTTTCCGGGGAGAGCCGATTTTTTATCTCGTCAAACTGCGGAACTAGATATGAGCCGTTTTCATCGAACCGTTCCCGCGTCTGCTGGTCTGAAATCATGAAAAGCACATCGCACTGGAGCTGGTTGTCGTCCTGAAATTCATCGATCATGATTTTCGAGAACTTGTTCTGCTCAACGTGCCTGATTTCATCGTGTTCCATGAGAGTTTTCCGAGCAAGGCACGCCACGTCGTTGAATGTGAGAAGCCCGCTCTTTCGCTTGTAGTCGTTTATAGTCGCCTGGAATTCGCACAAAAGCGCAACAGCCTTTTTCTGCGTATCGCGTCCAAAGATAAAATTTTCAAGACAGACGAAAAATTCAAAGCAATCGTACAGCTCATTGATGGCTGCCTTGTAGTTCATGTACAAATCGCTCTTCCAGTTTGCGGCAGGCTTCTTGATTTTCATGAAAGGTTTTACCGCCTGCACAAATTCGTCTGCTTTTTCATAAGGAAGCACACACGGCGTTTCAGTCTCCCGCATGATTCGGGCAAACTCCGCCAGGGCCGCGCTTTTGCTCTTGTCGTATTCGTCGCAGTGGGCAGCATATGCTTCCTTCATCAACTCAATCGCCTGCACAGCACGCTCCGCCATCAGTTCGTAACGCGATTCCATCTCGCTCTCTTGGATTTCAAGGGACGCGGAAAAATCAATCGAATCCGACACATTGTCGTAATGAATCATCGGGTAGGCAAGAAGATTTTCCGCCAGCGACTGAAAATCAGAAATCTTCGTCAGCTCGGCGATTGCATCTTTGTATTCGGTGGTATCCCGCTTTTCAAGAAGAAATTTCAGTGCTTCCAAATTGATTTTCTTTTCGATTGCCTGTGCATCCATTGCAAAGCTCGGCGTAATTCCGTAAAAATGCGCCCCTGCCCGCGCAATTTCCGCAAAATAGCTGTCCAGGGTTTGAATATGCGCCTTGTCAAAATCGCTGGTGTCTATGCCATTTTTTTTGAGCGCAGAAAAAATGCGGCTTTTCATTTCGTTGGCAGCCTTGTTCGTGAACGTGAGCGTAAGTATTTTTTCAAGGCCCGTTCCGTCCTGCACAATTTTCACGAATCGGCTTGAAAGAACGGTGGTTTTTCCAGAACCTGCGCCCGCGCTCACCACCACGTTCCGCATTTCGTCCCGAGCCGCCTCTTGTGCCGCATCCAACGTCCGAGCCGCACGCAAAAAACCCCCGCCCCCAGGCTCCTGAGATTGAGTCTTTCTCGGGGAAAGAGCCTGTTTTGGAGCTGCATTTTTCGCAAAAGGAGAGACCGTCCCGGACTTTGTGCGCACCGACTCGTCCCCAGCCACAGTGAAAAAGCGGCGGCACAGCGGGCGAAAATCCACACAGGGACGGCTTCCCGCGCACACGGCATATCCCTGAAACAGATTTGTCACGTCAAAGGCTGTTTTTTGAATCGCACACTCAAAAAACTCATCAGCCTTTTTCAAGAATTCCCGCATTGTGGTGTCGGTCACAACTCCGTCAGTTCTGGAAGCAGAAAGCACAATCGGAGAGAACGTCTTTCCCTCCCGAGGACGCACATCGCCGTCCTTGATGGAGAAAAATCCGCAGCCGTCCACCGCAATGCGTTCTTTTGTGTTGAAATCGCACAAATAGACGTACATGGGCATCTGGAAATCAATATTCTCGTTCGCCGCTTTTTCCTGAACATAATGGACGGCGGGAATGGAGGCTTTTGAGTTCTTGTAGTCGATTATCGTGTAGAGCGTCGTCATGTCCCCTGCCTTCCCGGAAACATTTTCCGTCCGCGACAAAATCAAGTCCACGACTCCCACAAAATAATAGGGTTTTCCCAAAAGCTCCACCGCATCCGCAGCCGATTCAAGCTCCACTTCCGTTCCGTAAACGTGGTAACCCGCGAACACCGCACAGAATTTGTCTATGCTCTCAGAAAGCTCCTGAAAAAGAGATGCTTTTTCGGAAAACAAGAATTCACCTGTCATGAAGCTGATTTCGCTCCGCCAATCCTCAGGATTTTTCAGGCTTGCAAGCGCAGCATCAATCGCCGCATTGAGCATGTCACCGTTCACCTCATTGGCAATCGGAAGATTTTTTTCCTTGTACTGGGAAAAGTACATTTCCAAAACTTTGTGTTTGACCGTACCAGTGATGAATTCGTCCTTCAGCTCCGTCTCATTCTCTATGGGGTTCAGCTTTAAGACAGTCTTAAAAAGCCACTTGCGCGGACAAGCAAAAAAGCTGTTGAGCGTTGTCGCACTGATTTTATACGCTCCCCGCGTCTCATCAAAAAATTTCTGCTTCAGAAGCTCTCGAATTTCTTCACAGCCTTCTGTCGGCTTATTGGCGGAATGGGAAAAAGAGTGCCAATGGGAAAATCCATCAGCCGATTTTGAAAACAATTGCGCCGGAAACGCCTCAGTTTTTTCAAGAAACCAATCTTTTTCGGCTTGGAAGAGATTCTCAGCCTGAAATGCAGCTGGAAGCTCGTGATTTTTTGACTCAATTGCGCCATGAAGAAATCCATAGCCCGAAAACGAATGTTCTGCCCCAGAAAAAAGGGCATTTTCTTTTGAACTGGTCTTATACAGCTGAATGAATTTTTTCCCCGTATCAATATCAATAAACGTGCTGTCGATTTTTTTGATGATGTCCCGCTTTTCCTCGTTCAAGAAACTAAGGGGCTTTGTGGAAACAGAAAGCGCGTTCTGGGTTGCGTCCACCACCACATGAAGGAGGAACGGAGCCGCACACGCCGCCCGATACGGATAGATTTGGAGCGCGGCACTTTCCCCCTGGCTCACATAGGCAGTTCCGTCCAAATCGGAAAGCCAAAAGCTGAACGGCGAGACGATGTGGTACGTTTTCTGCTTGTCGGCAACCATTTCTTTTTCAAAGTCCACAAGGGTTTTAAGCTCAGTCACGCACCGCGCAAGAATACGGTTGCTCTCCTCAAACTCGGACGGAACAACGTTCCCATCATCGTCCACCGTAGAAAAAAACGCATTCTCGTTGATAAATTCCTTTTTGAATTTGTTGTACGCCTTGTACAAATCGGAGCAGCTTTCTGCCGCAACAAAACCTTCAAGCACCGACTTGAGTTTTTCGTAAAACACTTGCAACCCAGGCTTTTTTTTCTTGGACGATTTTTTATCAGTTCCGTCCGCACTTGCATCTTCACAATCCGCATAATCCGCCGTATGCCATTTTTTCTTTGGCGCGCCGAATGATTCATTCCAAATATCCGTTTTTCCAAAGGACGTAAGACAATTGTTCTGCTTCCCAAACATAATAAGCGCATCGATTTTTGCCTTTTCGCGCCACGGAATGTCATCGTTTAAAAGAAGATTTTTTATGCTCTCAAAAGAAAATCCCTCAGACACGCAGTCTTGGATTTGCGTGAACAATGCCCCCGCGCCATAGGAGCTGAGCGGCTTTGCGTAGCGCATTGTGTGGGGAATCTCGTACAAATCAAGCTCGCGGTCAAGATAGGAGCCGTAGCTTTCCATGTCTGGAACACTCACAGCCATGTCAGTCCACGCAATCCCCTCCTCGTGCTTTTTTCTAAGGTACAAGACCACATTCTCAAGCTCGGCCCGTGAGTTCTTCTCAAAATCAACAAAAAAATCTTTGTCATTCTCTGGAATGTGAATGAGCGTGAGTGCGCCTGTTTTTTCAGCATCGTCCAAGATAAGCCGATATTCGCCATAATCCTCCAGAATTTCTGGATATACGATGTAGTAGATTTTTCCGTTCGCGTCAAAGGGCGGCTCTTCCCACGCCGGGTCAAAATAATTGAATCGATTCAAGAACGCACTGTATTCGGTGTAAAGCGTCTCGTAATCCCGTTCCGCCAAAAGCTCTTCGCTTTCCGCCCCGAACCGCGCCGTGATTTTTTCCTTGTACTCGGCATTGTCGTGGTATTTTTTCCAAATGCCCAGCGAAGGCAGAATCTTTGAAATCCAGTCCGCGAAACTGGCCGAAGAATCGGTGAAATCTTTTTTTATGAGGCTCTTGAAAACAGCCCCGTTTTCGGCTTTGTTCTTTTCTATTATCCACGCCGCGAACACGTTCCGCATCAAAGCCGGAACGGAGGATTTGTCCTCGTGGTTCGCCCGAATGCACTCGCCCTTGAACGAATCCCACGCCAAAAACCGCTCCATTGCCACTGACGCAATGCGCGTGTTCAGCACTGTCCAATCCGCCCACCTTTTTGCGGCAATGTCGGTGGGAAAAACAAGCACCACATTCTCGTTCTCGGCAAAGGCAGTTTCAATACATTCCTGGACGGTCATAAAATTCCCCTTATCGCTTTGAGCCTACGGCAGCAGTAAAAAAACAAGGCGGTTGAAGTTTTGGTTCGCGCCCGGAAAAATGCAGTTTCCGAGCACATCCAGTGTACTCCAGTCGCCTTGTTTTGTGAACTGATTCCAAATGCGCACTAAAAAATAGGATTCGTAGAGATTTCCTTACTTGTTCACATACGCATTCAGCCAGTTCAAAGAAACAACCTGCCACTCCTTGCACGTTGCATTCGGGTCAGTCGTTTTAAAGCCGTGCTTTCCGTCCTGGAAAATGTGAAGCTCATAAGGAACACCCTTCTCGCTCAATTTATGCGCAAACGCCACTCCGTTGTAGTATGGCTTTACAGAACCATCATTCTGGGAAAGAACTATGAACGTTGGAGGAGTTTTGTCAGTCACCAGCAAGTCGGTGGAGAACTCAAGCAGCTGCTTTTTCTTCGGTTTTTCGCCCAAGAGGACTTTCCGAGAACCCATGTGTGCGCCAGCATCCTGCATGGTGATTACAGGATAGCACAAGAGCATGAAATCGGGACGCGCATAAACATCATCAATATCGTCAATTTTTGTGCCGATTTTTTCATCGTATTTTGTGCCGAGACATGAAGCCAAGTGGCCGCCGGCAGACGACCCCATAACACCGATTTTGTTCGGGTCAACGCCATATTCGGAAGCCCTGCTTCTGATGATTCTGATTGCCCGCTGTGCGTCGGCAAGAGGCGCATATGCACCTTCCGCATGGCCGTCGCCAGGAAGACGATAATTCAAAACAAACACAGTGTAGCCGTTTTCGCAATAAAGCTTTGCGCGGTCTGCCCCCTCAACATCGAAAACAACGCGCTGGTACGCTCCGCCCGGCGCAATAAGAATAGCAGCCCCATTGGGATTCTTTGCCTTGTACAGAGTCATGTACGGTTCGGTGATTCCAAGCTCGGCACGATCATTCACGCCCTCAACTTTGCTCCGCTCAACAATTTCATGCTGAACAGTCACATTCTTTGAGCCAGGTGCTGTTTTTTCCGGCCACAAATAGATTTTTTCCTGAGCACACACACCTGCCAGAGAAAAAATGAGCACCATGCCCGCAACAAGAATTTTTTTCATGATTTTCCCCCTTTTGAAAATCTAATAAAATCAGACTTCTATTATGAATCGTGTTTTGTATGCTGTCAAATTTTCCTTCACGACTTGAGACCATCTTTCAATATTCTCCGTTCACATTTATAATCTATTTTTATGGAAAAAAAACGGGCAGAACGAAACAGGACAATCACATTGGAAAAGGACGAGATTCCAGAGCTGAAAAAAGAACTCGTTTTTCTCGATGAACAGCCTTACGCCACAGGCGAAACAGCGTCCCAAAGCAGGCGAACCCTTTCAAAAATCGATTTTTTGGACAAAACAATTTGCGCAGACACCCTCCATGCGCTTGAACAGCTTCCAAACGAGTTTGCCGACCTCATCATCGTGGATCCGCCCTATAATCTCACCAAAAATTTCAATGGATTCTGCTTTTCTTCCCGCTCCGACTCCTCCTACGACGAATATCTGTCATCATGGCTTCCCCTTGTCTGCAAGAAACTCGCCCCGAACGGCTCGCTGTATATGTGCGGCGACTGGAAATGCACGTCATCGCTCCAACGTGCAATCGAAAAGGAACTTTTCATATTGAATCGGATAACGTGGCAGCGCGAAAAGGGACGAGGCGCAAAATCGAACTGGAAAAACAGCATGGAGGACATTTGGTTCGCCGTAAAAAATGAGCGCGATTATTATTTTGATGTTGAATCAGTGAAAATGAAGCGGCGTGTCATTGCGCCGTACAAGGAAAACGGAAAGCCGAAAGATTGGGAGGAAAGCCCCGACGGAAACTTTCGGCTCACATACCCGTCCAATTTTTGGGACGACATTTCCGTTCCCTTCTGGTCAATGCCAGAAAATACCGACCACCCCACGCAAAAAAGCGAAAAACTCTACGCCAAGCTGATTCTTGCCTCCTGCCCCCCAGAAGGAATCGTGTTCGACCCGTTTTTGGGAAGCGGCACGGCAAGCGTAACGGCAAAAAAGCTGGGGCGGCATTTTGTGGGAATCGAAATGAACGAAGAATACTGCCTGCTCGCCCAAAAGCGGCTCAAAATTGCGGAAAGCGAAACACGCATACAGGGCTACGCGGACGGCGTATTCTGGGAGCGGAACTCAGGCCGCCCCTAATCCGCCCGAACCCGAAGGGCGCGCATAGCGTTCATCACAGCAATGAAGCACACGCCCACATCGCCAAACACCGCAAGCCACAAGTTTGAAAGACCAAGAAAGCCCAAGACCATGATTGCAGCTTTTACGGCAAGAGAAAAGACTATGTTCTCGTTCACAATCGCCACCGTTTTCCGCGAAATGCGTATTGCATCACAGATTTTCTTTGGATTGTCATCCATGAGCACAATGTCGGCGGCCTCAATGGCGGCATCACTTCCCAGCGCACCCATGGCAATTCCCGCGTCGGCACGGGCAAGAACAGGCGAATCGTTGATTCCGTCGCCCACGAACACGAGCGTGTCCCCGCCCGCCATAAGCTCCTCCACCTTCCGAACCTTGTCCTGGGGAAGCAGCTCCGCATGGTACTCGTCAATGTCAAGGCCTGAAGCCACCCGCTCCGCCGCCGACTTGGTGTCTCCCGTGAGCATGACGTTCTTTTTGATTCCAAGCCGTTTGAGAAGGGAAAGGGCCGCCGGAGACTCGGCTTTCAGCTCGTCAGAAATCACGATGTTCCCCGCATAGAAGCCGTCTATTGCCACATGAACAATCGTTCCCACCATTGGAACACGCTCATCGGAAAATCCTGCCACACGCTCTTTTTTCATCAAGAGGGCATTCCCCACAAGCACTTGCTTTCCCTCCAGCAAAGCCTTCACGCCTTGTCCAGAGATTTCGCCCACATCCTTCATGTCAAGATTCTTGCAACATTCCCCATCGCACCTCGCCATGTGCGCTTCCTTGAGGGATTTTGAAATTGGGTGGTCGCAATAGCTTTCGGCGTGGGACGCGATTTTCAAAAGCTCGTCGTCGCTCAAAGCCGAACCGGAAGCCAAATTTATAGAAGAAACTTTGAAAATTCCGTGGGTAAGCGTTCCAGTCTTGTCGAACACGATGATTTTTGTCTTGGCAAGATGCTCCATGAAATTTGAGCCTTTAATCAATATCCCCCGCGCAGACGCCGCCCCAATTCCGCTGAAGAACGAGAGCGGCACCGAAATGACAAGGGCGCACGGACATGAAACGACAAGGAATGAAAGGGCACGGTACATCCACACGGAAAAGCCCAGGGAATCTGCCAGCTCCGGTCTGAACATCCGAATTGCAACGGGCGGAACGAATGCAACACAAAGAGCAAGGACGCAGACAATGGGCGTGTAGACTTTTGCAAACCGATGGATAAAATTCTCGCTCCGCGCCTTGACGCTGCTTGCTTTTTGCGTAAGTTCCAAAATCCGTGTGACCGCGCTTTCACAAGCAGGTTTTGTGACACGCACCCGCAAAAGCCCCGAATTGTTCACGAACCCAGCAAGCACCTCGTCCCCGCACGCCACCGAGCGAGGAACGCTTTCTCCCGTGAGCGCGGACGTATCCACGAACGACGTTCCGTCCTCAATGATTCCGTCCAGCGGAACTCGCTCACCGGCACGGACTTCAATCAGCTCGCCAACAAAAACGCGCTCTGGGACGCAGCGGACAGCCACGCCGTCCCTAAGAACAGTGGCGTGGTCGGGGCGGATTTCCATGAGGGAGGCGATTGAGTCACGGCTTTTGTCAACGGCGTAATCCTGAAAGAACTCTCCCAGCTGGTAGAAAAACATGACGGCAACAGCCTCCGAGTACTCGCCCAGAAAGATTGCGCCAAAAGAAGCCACCACCATCAAGAATTCCTCGCCGAATATTTCGCCGTGGCGCATATTCTTGACAGCACCCAAAACAACGTCTTTTCCCACCACAATGTACGCGGCGCAATACAAGACAGCGCACAGGATTTGCACGCCGAGTGCGCCAAGCCCCAGCCGCTCGGACAATCCCCGAACGAACGGAATGTTCAAATGCTCCACAACGAGCGCAAGAACGAACAAAACAAAGGCAACGGCAAGTTTCTTGATTTGCCCGCCGCGCTCCTCGTCTTCGCCCCCCTCCTCGTGCTCATGGGCGCAGCACGAGCATTGCGGGCGACATGCGGAGGCAAAGCCGTGTTCGTGAATCTGTGTATGTGTGGCGTGGTTGTGTTCGATTTTCATACTGTCCCCCTATTCCGAAATATGCTCCAGACCCATGCTCAAAATTGAAGAAACGTGGTCGTCGCTCAAATAATATACGTTGAGTTTTCCGACACGCTCAAAGCGCACCAGATGATTTTCTTTCAGAATCCTGAGCTGGTGGGAAATGGCAGACTGCTGCATTCCCAAAAGTTCCACCATTTCCGTGACGGAAAGCGGCTTGTTCAAAAGCGCGAACAAAATCTTGATTCTCGTAGAGTCACCGAATATTTTGAACAATTCTGAAATATCAACAAGGGAATCTTCATCGGGAAGAAGTTCAAGAACATCTTTTTTTGCGTCATCTTCCATCGCCAACGCTCCATGCTATGAATTTTCTTTCATATGAATAAGCACTCATATGAAAGAATAATAATATCAAACAAACATGATGTCAACGATTTTTAAAAGGGAATCAAAAATAATCCGCCAAATTCATTTCGGTTTTTCCGTAGTAGTCGGCAAAGTAGGAACTGTATTGACTAAGGGTTTTTCTGGCAACGTCATTGTCCTGCTCCACCAAGAATCGGAACACTTCGCCTTTTATCTTGATGATTTTTGCCCGAGACGTTGCCCATGCAGTAGAATCATGGGGTTTTCTGAGCGTGCAGGAAATTTCCCCGAAAAAGTCGCCTTCCGTGTACTTGATTACTCCGTCCGACTTGGACGACTCCACGCTTCCCTCCACAATGTAGTACGCCTCATCGTTCATTTCGCCATGAGAAAAAACGATGTCTCCTGGATTCAAGTCCACAGAAAGCGATTGGTCTGCAAGAAGGAATTCAGGGCGCAAAAACAGTCGCCGCCTCATGCGCCCGGCAAAGCTGCTCTCCTCCCGCTTGGGAAGAAGGTACAGCTCACCCACCAAAAGCTCGTCAAAAAACTGCCGCACGAACAGATATTGGGCGCAGAACAGGAAAAACGTAAAGAAAAAGAAAATATCCATGAGAAGGACAATCACCTGTCCCATCATGCCGTACAACACGTTGTAGTTTTTTGCGTTCAGGAAAAAATGCAGGATAATGCGGAATGCCCAGAAAGACACCGTGCAGAACAGCGCGGTAAAGAAACAGCTCCGAAAATGCGGCTTTGTTCCCGGAACAGTCTTGTATAGCACTGTCACAACAATCAAAATCAGAATGTTCGGAAAATATTTGATGAAAAATTCGGAAATGAAATGGTTGAAAATGTCCAGCTGGGGAAAACGCTGAACAAGGGAGACGAAAACAGAAAGCTCTGTCACATAGCGCAGCAAAATGTATGCGAAAACCACCGCAGTGAAAGCAAAAATGATTATCGTCACCACGGCAAACATCATGAGCTGCGAGTAAACTGATTTTCGCTCATGGCGCGTGTGAAAAATCATCTTGAACGACTGGAAAATGGAGACAAGAAATCGTCTTGACATCCAGAACGCGAACGCGAAAATGAAAATTTCAAACAATCCGCCGATTTTGGCAGACGAAAGCATACGCATGAAGCGGTCCGGCGCAAAAAAACGCCCCATCTGCGGAACGGCAGACAAAATCGAATTCAAAAGCGGCTCAATAAGCTCAGGTGTTGCGTGGAGGATTCGCGTCATCACAATGAGCGTAATCATGAAAATCGGAAGAAACGAGAACAAAAGTCCGAACGAACACGCCTCCGCATAGGAAGGCAGCTTGTTCAACGCAAACAATTTTATAGTTATAAAAAGAGCCTGGCTCTGAGTAAAAAGCCATGCCTTTTTCTTTGCTTTTTTTGAATCCATCGAAAAAAGTATACAGTAGATTTTTGAAAAGGAACACTGCGCCACGGTGAAGCGACAATTTCGGCAGAAACGCATTTTGATTGTTCCGGTCGTCGGGAGTCGCCTTTGTGAAAAAAGGTCATTTCAACTGGAGCGTAGCGGAATGGAAAAATCCCGCCAGACGGTGAACCACTCTTCCGCATGGACGGACTATATTTATCCGCCACAGCGGAAGGCGGTTTCCTTAAATATGCAGCACCCGGTCGCGGATTTCCTGCGTGCGCCCCTGGTTCCAGTACTGAGTCCCGATGTAGCCGCAGGTGCGCCGCGCAACGTTCATCGTGGTCTGGTCTTTGTTGCCGCACTGTGGACACTGCCACACCAGCTTGTTGTCGCCATCGGTCACAATGCGGATTTCACCAGTGTAGCCGCACTTTTGGCAGCAATCCGATTTTGTGTTCAGCTCCGCGTACATGATGTTCTCGTAAATGTGCTTCAAAATCGCCATGACAGCCGGAATGTTGTTCTCCATGTTCGGCACTTCCACATAGCTCACGGCTCCGCCCGGGGAAAGTTCCTGGAACTGGCTCTCAAAAGTGAGCTTGGTGAATGCGTCGATTTGCTCCGACACATGAACGTGGTACGAGTTTGTGATATAGTTCTTGTCCGTCACGCCCTCAATCTCGCCGAACCGTTTCTTGAGGCACTTGGCGAATTTGTACGTCGTGGACTCAAGAGGCGTTCCGTAGAGTGAAAAATCGATGTTGTGCATTTTCTTCCACTCGGCGCACTTTTCGTTCATCTTCTTCATCACGTCGATTGCAAACGGAGTCGCGTCGGGGTTGGTGTGGCTCTTTCCCGTCATGTAGCGCACACACTCGCAAAGCCCCGCGTAGCCGAGAGAAATCGTGGAATAGCCGTTGAAAAGGAGCTTGTCTATTGTCTCGCCCTTTTCAAGCCTCGCCAATGCACCGTTCTGCCACAAAATCGGCGCAACGTCGCTGGGAGTGCCCAAAAGCCGCTCGTGCCGTCTCAGCAATGCACGGTGGCACAATTCAAGCCGCTCGTCAAAAATCCGCCAGAACTCGTCCATGTCGCCGCCGGAAGAACACGCCACATCAACAAGGTTGATTGTGACGACACCCTGATTGAATCTTCCATAATACTTGTGTTTTCCAGGCTCGTAGTTGCCAGCCTTTGCCACGTTCCCAAGACCCGCGCCGGTGAACCGGTCGGGCGTAAGGAAGGAGCGACAGCCCATGCAAGTGTAAACGTCGCCTTTCAGCTCGCGCATCTTCTTTTCAGAGATGTAGTCCGGGACAAGCCGACGCGCGGTGCATTTTGCCGCAAGCTCGGTCAAGTAGTAGTACGGAGAGCCTTCGTCCACGTTGTCGTCCTCAAGGACATAAATGAGCTTGGGGAACGCCGGCGTAACCCAGAATCCCGCCTCATTCTTTACGCCCTGATAACGCTGCTTGAGGACTTCTTCGATTATCATGGCCAGGTCTTTTTTCTCCTGCGCGTTCCGTGCCTCGTTCAAATACATGAACACGGTGACAAAAGGAGCCTGACCGTTGGTGGTCATGAGCGTGACAACCTGATACTGAATCGTCTGAACGCCGCGCTTGATTTCGTCGCGGAGACGCATATCCACAATGGCTTTTTTCTGTTCTTCCGTGTACTCGCCCGCCCGCGACTCCACCTCGCGGATTTCCTTGAGGAATTTCTGGCGGCTCACCTCCACGAAAGGGGCAAGATGCGTAAGGGAAACACTCTGGCCTCCATACTGGCTCGAAGCCACCTGGGCAATGATTTGCGTTGCAATGTTGCACGCCGTTGAGAACGAGTGCGGCTTGTCGATTTTTGTGCCGGAAATGACCGTGCCGTTCTGGAGCATATCCTCCAAATTCACAAGGTCGCAATTGTGCATGTGCTGGGCAAAATAGTCCGAGTCATGGAAATGGATGATTCCATCATTGTGGGCCTGCACAATGTCCTCGTCAAGCAAAAACCTCTTGGTGATGTCCTTGGACACCTCGCCCGCCATATAGTCGCGCTGAACCGACACGACAGTAGGATTCTTGTTTGAATTCTCCTGCTTGACTTCCTCATTGTTGCATTCAAGCAGGGACATAATCTGGCTGTCAGTGGAATTCGCCTTTCTGAGCAACTCGTGCTGGTATCTGTATGTAATGTATTTTTTTGCTATTGCAAAAGCCGATTCTTCCATGAT